>JBNKDZ010000482.1:0-2816 GCA_050288525.1 Cyclobacteriaceae bacterium | reverse complement strand
CCATAATCATGATAATTAGTAGTATATTTTTCATTGTATTATTTGTTGTTGATGCAATTTATTTACAGTGAATGACAACAGTATGTCAGCAGGAATTAAAAACGTGATTTTTTTAAAAATTAGCTACTGGAAATCGCCTTTTTTTGATTTTTATGCTGTATGTAGTATCCGATAACCATTAAAAAGGTGCCTGTCATGATGGATACATCGGCCATATTAAAGACTCCTGTCCGGAAAAGGCCGAAGTCGATGTGGAGAAAGTCCGTCACCGATCCATAAAGAATGCGGTCATACAGGTTGCCAATACCTCCCCCGGTAATAAAGCTAAGACCTGCAACAATCCAGATACTTAGTTTTTTCTGGGTAAAGATGTAGTAAAGGGCAAACAATAAAACCAGTACCGGAAAAGAAAGGAAAAACACCTTTTTCAAAAAAGGAGGGAAGTTGGATCCCAGGCTGAGGAAAGCACCCGTGTTCTCGACCTTTGTAAGTGTAACCGTATTCGGGATAACACTTATTCGCTCATAATAGCTGATGGATTCCCGAACAATGGATTTGGAAACCTGGTCGCATCCGACATTAAAAAAAATGAGGCTGACGATCAATAATATCTTGATTTTTTTTGAATACATACTGTTACATGTTTCCGCTACCTGATGAAATTGTCAGGATTTTATTTAAACACAAAAATACTCAAAACTGTTGGTTGAGCCACATCTTTTTGTGTGATTCTTAGAGCAAAGCGCAGAGCGCAGAGGGCAAAGCGTAGGAATCTCCTTCGGTTAGGGGCCAGGATAGCAAAATGCTGGTGCTATTACAAACAGATGGAGATTCCTACGTCACAAGGCCTGCGGCCAAGTTTCTCTGAATGACGGCTTTATATTGGCTTTTTTGCTCTTTTCTCACTTAGGTTGACGGCTATGGTGTCTCACATGTCTCACGAACCACCACTTCGCACTACCCAACGACAGAATCATAATTTGCCTGTGAAGTGGCAATCCATCTGTTCGAAATTGCACAGGCAAAATGCTGTTCTGGTCCCTAATCGAAGGAGATCCCTACGTCATAACCGGCAAATTATTTCCTATCGTCAATAAATACCGAAAATTCCTCTGGATGACGGCTTTTTGTGATTTTTTTCTTTTGTTAATAGGTAATTCTATAATCCTGTAAATTCTGCTTCAGACAATGATAGCATACCTGATTTCACCTCTCCGCTATATAAAGAATTAGCCAGTCAATTTATTGGTGATTAACCAATTTATTCGTTTCAAATTTTCAATTAAATCATTTGTTCTTAAGCAGAGTTTTCATCTCTTTTGATTCAGCATATTTTATGGGCGTTTTATCTGACCAGTCTTTTTCCCGCAGGTCAACACCTAATTCAATAAACAACTTAACCATTTCCAGATTGTTTTCCTTAACAGCCTGGTAAATATATACCTGTGCGGCGTTGACAGTAATTTTTCCTTTTGATTTAGTGAGTTCATAATATCGTTTTGCCTTTTCATTAAACAAAAAGGATTCAAAAATGGTGACTTTTCCGTAGTTCACATTCGGTAAAAGATTGACATCGGCACCATGTTCAAATAGATATTTGAAGATCTCATATTCATCCTCCCTATATGCTTTTTCCAGTAACCGATCACCGTTGCTGATCGATCCGTTTACATCGGATCCGTTTTCTGTCATAAGTTTAACCCATTCGAGTGTTTTTGGTCGGAAATAGTTCATGTATTCGATTATATAGCTCAAGGGCTTTAGCGATATATCTGAGAGTTTCAAACCTTTGCCTAACAATTCTTTGGTGATTTCATAATCCTGTCGTGTTATGGATTCATACAAAGCTGTTTTGCCGGTTTCAGGATCTTTATAGTTTAGGTTGATCTCCGGATGTGCTTCGATCGTCTCCATAAAGGTCTTATACTTTGTGGCAACAAGTAAAATGGCGATGCCTTCATATTTTAGAGCCTTCGGAAAGATCATCTCATAAATTTCTTTGTTGATTTCCTTATATTCCGGTAAGGAGGCTCTATAGTTGCCATAAGCCTCAATAAAGCTGTTAACTCCCTGGTAGTTTTCGACAACAACGTCAGCTCCGTTTTCGATCAGGAATTCCACCATTTTTCTTTTTTTAACAGGCTCATCTCCATAATCTTTGTTTATCAGGACATCAAGCAAAGCAGTTGCTCCGAATTTATCGGTTGCATTAATACTGACGCCCTTCGCTAATAGCTCGTTTACTTTGTCCCAGTGGTATAGCCGGCAGGCTTTTACAAAAGCAATATCATTTCTTTTATATTCAGAAACTGTATACAAAGGATCAAGGTAATTGACCATGTTACTCATTTCCCCAAAAATTTCTTTCTCATAATCCTTAAATGAAATATTGTAGACCGGTACACTTTCAACATAGGCTGATACGAATATTTTTTCTCCAATGCCCAGCACTCTCATTCGGTTGTAAGCATGAACAATTAAATTCCGGGCAATAGTATTTTCAATTTCATCCGTTATGGAATAATATTCTGTCCGTGAGAAATTTATGTAGGGATCGGCTCCGGCTTCAAGCAATTTTCTCATTGAGTTGTAATCCTGCTTGATCAGGGCAATCATTATTGGCGTGAATCCGTAAATTTTCTGATTTATATTTTGTGTGTTTTTTATGAATTCATCAATGATTTCTTCACCGATAAGTCCCTGGTTAAATAAAAAGTATGGATTTGTATTTAACGCATCATCGTAGCCGGTTTTATCACTGTTAACCATGGATATGATAAATCTCAGAAGGACTCTTTTTTCATTATAGCCTGTAT
>JBNKDZ010000481.1:0-16422 GCA_050288525.1 Cyclobacteriaceae bacterium | reverse complement strand
AGGGAAACAGATTTTCGCGGTATTTTAAGGGTAAAAATGGTGTGTATTCAATAAAAAACACCCTGCCAGACCGATGCTGGAAGATGTGGCACTCGTGCGTTGTGACCTGGGATGGTAAAGTGGTGCCATGTTGTTTTGATAAAGATGCCCGGTATGTCATGGGTGATATAAATGAAAAAGCCCTTTCTGAAATCTGGGAAAATGAAGTGTATATGCAATTCAGAAAAAAGATCCTTAGTTCCAGGAAGCGTATTGATATTTGCAGGAACTGTTCGGAGAGGTAAAAATCAATATCTTTTCAACCCTTATACTTTTTTCTCGGATAATCCAGATCGATCAGTTCCCCTGTTTTCTTCTGCACACTTTTCCAGGTATCAATGTTAAAATCTATTTCTGCTACCCCGCAGGTAGGAATGTTATAGATGTTCGATCCGGTGAGGTAATTGACCAGATCTGTCAGACCCGGATTGTGCCCAAATATCATGATCGTATTTTCATTATAGTTGACAGAATGGATTACCTGAAGGATGCTTTCAACCGAGCCATGATACAGTCTTGGATCCGTTTGAATGTTCTCTTTTGGCAAATTAAGAGCTTTTATGATTTTCTTAGCTGTGGAATAAGCACGTTTCGCAGGACTTGAGATAATTGCTGTTGGAATAATATTTCTTTTTTTTAACCGGACACCCATTTCCGGAGCGTTTTTTTTGCCTCTTCCGTTTAATGGGCGTTCGTAATCGTCAAGATCGGGGTAATCCCAGCTTGATTTGGCATGCCGTATAATTATTAGTTTTTTCATATTTACCGGGTTAAGAGAAAAAGTATTTTTAGTAATCTTAAATAATTATTTATGCATCTTAAATGCTATTTCGAAGGATTTTACTAAAAATATAGGCATCAAAAGATATTTATTCAAAAACCAGACAACCTTTTTTTTGTTAATTCGTGAAAAAGGGTATAAATTATATATGATAATTTGTTTATATGATACAGGTTTCATATATTTGAAATCGATTTAAAGCATCATAGATTATGAAAAAAATATTAATAGGTATAGTAGTGGCAGTTGCGTTGGTATTTCTTGGCAATTTCATTATAAACAAAGATTCTGAAGGAGCAAAGAGCTCCGTAGCGCCAAAAATGCCGGAGATGCCTGAACTAAAACATAATGTTACTGAAAACAAAACTAAAGAAACGAATATGGAACATCTGACGAAAGAAACCTTTTTGAAGAAGGTATTTAATTACGAAGAAAACAAAGAATGGAAATATGAGGGCGATCTTCCTTGTCTCATTGACTTTTATGCTGACTGGTGTGGTCCTTGCAAAATGGTAGCACCGGTGCTTGAGGAATTATCCAAAGAGTATGAAGGAAAAATTCGCATATACAAAATTGATACGGAAGATCAGCAGGAACTGGCAGCAGCATTCGGAATTCGAAGCATACCTTCTCTGTTGTTCTGTCCTACTGAGGGGCAACCACAAATGGCTGCAGGAGCACTTCCCAAAGCTACTATGAAAAAGGCCATTGAAGATATATTGCTAAAACAAAATGCTGAAGTAAAAAATTAAGTTTGGAATTCATCTCTTACTATAATCATATTGATAATTTGAGGGGTGGCTATGAATCATCTGTTAATGCCTGTAGAATGCAAATTTTACAGGCATTATGCATTAATATTCTGTTGAAATTTAATAATTGAATTTTTTAATTTTTAAAAACATTTGAATTTGAAATGAGTTTAAAAAAAGTAGCCACAAAGTGAAAAACCTCTTTCCTGAAATCAATCACTTTGTGACTTAATATAGCTTAAAAAATAATAATTGTTGTATCGCTTAAAAAGTATATCAAATATATAGTACTATTTTGCAAAAAAATATGATGTAAGTCATGTTTTTCTGATATTTCAATAATTTAAAATCAATCTTAATACGAATAGCTCGTGTTTGAATCTTTGGTATATGCCTGAAAAAGCTGTTTTTATTTGGTTTCAGGCAATAATTTCAGAATTATACAATTTTTAAAATCGATATACGTATTTGCTGTTTCCTGAATATTTTTATTGTTTAGATTTTCAACTTTTTTTTCATAAGTTACAATTTCTTCGGGATTATAACCATACAAATACGCGTGTTTTAGGGCACTTAGCCAATATCCATTTTCTTTTATCCTGACTTCAAATTCCTTAAGCTGTGATTCTTTTACTTTCTGAATATCTTCATCTGAGACACCCTTATTTTTGATGTTTTTAATGATATCAAACGCAGCTGTATTTAACGAATCAATATTTTCTGGTTTGCAGGGATAGGAGATGCTTAAAGTAAAGTTCTCATAGGGCCACTTTGAAGCTGAAAAACTTGCACCGACACCATACACACCGCTCTTTTCTTCCCGTAGTACCTCAATCAGTTTTATATTCAGCACATCGGTAAAAGATTTAAGCAGATAGTTAACGTCTTTGTCGTACTTGTACGTGTCATGCAACACGATGGACACATTGCTTTTCTGATCAGATCCTTTATGAAAACTCGTATCAATACGACCTTCCGGATAGCGGATTCCACGGTCGATCCATGTTTCGATTCGTCCCGACGAAGGCAGACTGCCAATATATTGGGCAAGAAGAGGTTTGAGGGTTTCAACATTAAAGTTGCCAACAAGCACAAATGTGAAGTCGCCGGCATCGGCAAACCTGTTTTTGTAAAAGTTTACGGCACTGTCAAGGTTTATTTTATCCCACTCATCTTCTTCAAATATCCTGTTAGAGCGCAAATGATTTTGTCCCAGGACTTTGTTTCTGGCATTGTAGAAATAATAAGTCGGGTTTGAGAAAATGTTTTTTAGCATTTCTTTGTTCCGGGAAATAAACGAATCAAACAGATCCTGACTTCGGTTGGGGGCAGTAAACGAAAGGTAAATCAACTGAAACATGGTTTCAATATCCTGGGGAGTTGCATTTGCCGTTATACCTTCTTCCAGCATGCTGATATACGAACGTGCATTGGCTGTTTTTCCAGCAAGGATTTTTTGCAGATCAACTGGCGAAAATCCGCCTATGCCACATTCGTTTACCACAACATCTGCGTTTGAAGCAGAAAAATAGTTTTCATCGGTACTTAATGAATGCCCTCCCGGACTCCAGGCTGTCAACAGTATCTCATCGTTTTTGAAATCTGTGGGCTTCAGGATTACCTTCGCACCGTTTGATAATGTCAGTTCGGTAACATTTATAGCATTGATCTTGTGTTCATCAACAATACTTCCCGGTACCGGTAATTTTTCGATTAATGTTAAACCTGAAAGTTTATCGACATATGGTGCTACATGTTGTGCCGATACTTCGCCGATCACCTTTCGGATATCTTCTTCAGTAGGGATTGGCAGATCTTCTTTCTCAGGAGCATTAACCAGTACAACCCGGTTATCTGCGCGCAGTAGCTTTTCACTCAAAGCATTAATTTCATCCAGCGATATCCCGTCGATATGGGTCTTTATAAACGAATATTCGAATTCAATTCCCGGAACGGGTTCATCTTCCAGGAAATTCCGGATGAGTTCTTCGGCCAGTGATGACGAAGGGGATTTATCTCTTTCGTTATAGGCTCTTTCATATAGTTTGACAATATTTTTTTTGAACCGGTCAAGTTCACCTGTCGTGAATCCATGTCGCTGTACACGTTCGTTTTCGATCAACAGGGCTTTTAATCCTTCCAAAATCCCGTTTTCTTTTACATTGGCATAACTGGAATACGCCGTTTTATGGTCTATAAATATTCCGAAATTGCACCCCGCATACAAAAACGGAGGATTTGGATTTTGAAGGATCTCCTGTAAACGAAGGTTGAGCATTCCGGTGTAAAAATAATTGAGCAATTTGGCTCTGTAGTCTTCAACGGTCACTTCGGGGGACAGGTCATTTTTGATATACAACTGAACAGAAGTAAATGGGGCTTCTTTGTCTGTTGCTATTGAAATCAATGTTTCCTCATGATCCGGGATTGGATATTCGGCGATATTCAGAATCTCCCCATATTCTTTTGCTCCGAAAATTTCCGTGATCTTTTTCTCCATAACCTCCACATCGATATCACCTACGGCTATTACTGCCATCAGATCCGGCCTGTACCATTCCTTATAGAATCTTTTCAGGTCTTGTTGTTTAAAACTTTCCAGATTTTCAAGCGTACCTATCGGCAACCGCTCCGCATATTTTGATCCTTTCAGCAAAACAGGCAGGCTTTTGTCGCGCATCCGTTGACTGGCTCCGCGACCCATGCGCCATTCTTCAATAACAATTCCGCGTTCCTTTTCGATCTCCACAGAATCAAATGATACATGAAAGGCCCAGTCATTAAGTATTTTCAGCCCTTCATCAAGGATTTCCTCGTCAACAGGTATCGGAAGAATATAAACAGTTTTGTCAAACGAGGTATAGGCATTTAACTCTGCTCCAAATTTCACTCCTACCGACTGAAGATAACTGACTAATTCATTTTTAGGGAAATTCTTTGTGCCGTTAAAACACATATGTTCAACAAAATGTGCCAGTCCAACCTGGCTGTCATCTTCCAGAATGGATCCTGCCTTTACAACCAGTCGTAATTCCACCCGTTTTTCAGGCTTACTGTTTTTTTTGATGTAATACGTCAATCCGTTTTCCAGAACTCCTTTTTTTACGTCACTGTTGAAAGGGAGCTCACTGCTCAGGTCAATGGAAAGTGCCTCAGGAGCAGTTTGAGCATATGTTTGGAAACTAATATGTATGAATATTATTAAAGCTATCAGAAGTTTGTTCATGTAATCCGTTGTTTAATGTTACAGGTTGTTTTAATCAGAATCGAATGCCGATGTCTATTCCAAAAGCATCGTTTTTAAGGATCAGATCACCAAATTCAGGAGCATTTTGTTTTGCCAGGTTCACAAATCCTCTGGAATAACGAATACCACCATAGACAGTTGTCTCGGTGCCGATTCGATAATCTATTCCAATAGCAAAAACCAGGGAAATATCGATGGGTCGGAATTTTTGTATGACTTCGACCTGTGGATTATCTTCCTTGTCGTGGATCTTTATGTCAAACATAGGTCCGAGCTGGAAATAAAAGCGCTTATCTACAGCAAGTTCACTGGTGTAGAGCTTAAGAGTGAATGGTATCTGAAGGTATTGGATATTGTATTTCTTAACAATATCAGGATCCCCGTTCTGACCGTCAACATCCATTTTGACCAGCTTTGAAATATATCCGATACCCGTATTCATATAGTAATCCCCCGAGACACCCGAAAGGGGCATGTCAATGGTCAGTGCGATCGAGGTCCGGAGGCGTAAACCGGGACTATTTGCATTTTTAGGTACTACAGATGATAAAACCCTGTTATTAATAAAGGATGGCGAAAGTTTTAAGCCTAACTTTGTTTGTCCGTATGATAAATTTACACTTAAAAGTGTTAATATTACGATCCAGATTTTTTTCATGCCTTAATTAGTTGAATTATTGATTTGAAATAATATGCGAAAATTAACCGTTTTTTTCATAATTATAGTAATTACAATAGCCTGTAATAAAAAAAAGTGTATCGAAGCGCCTGAAGTATCCGGGATTGAAATAGATCTGCAAATTGAAAGACTTGATCAGAAGTTACACAACATCCCTTCAAAAGAGGACCTGAAAACTATAATTCAGGAAAATCCGGTATTTTCTGAGCAATTCCTCTTTCTGTCGGATTTTCCAGACACCACCACCCTTGTCAATCGCTTTTATAAGAAAATGCACGATCCGAATATTGACACACTCTTTATGGAAGTAGAACGTGTATTCGGGGACTTTTCTGATATAGAAATTCAGTTTAAAGAAGCATTTCAGCATATAAAATACTATTATCCGGATTTCAGGGTCCCAAAGATCAAAACAGTGGTGACAGGCATGAATAAAGATCTTTACCTTTCAGACAGCCTTTTGATCATTGGACTGGATTATTATCTCGGAGAAAATGCCAGATATCAACCACTCAATATTCCGGAATATATTCTTAAAAGATATCAAAAGGAATATATGGTATCTCAGTGTATGTTGTTGTTGTCCAATACATATAATCATACCAATTATAAGGATCAGACAATGCTAGCTGAAATAGTCTATTATGGAAAAGCGTATTATTTTGTTAAGAATATGATGCCTTGTGTGGAGGACAGCCTTATCACCGGGTATTCTTCAGAAGAGATGCAGGAATAACCGATCATGAAGATGTGATATGGGCCAGTTTTCTCGAAAATGAGGTGTTGTTTGAAACAAATCATTTTGTAAAGGACAAGTTTATCAGCGAACGGCCAAAAACCTACGAAATTGGAGAGAATTGCCCGGGCAGGATTGGCCGGTGGGTAGGATGGCGCATCCTCGACAGCTACACCAGAAATAATCCGGAGGTGACATTTAAAGAAGTAATGGATAACGATAATGCCTTGAAGATCTTCGAGGTTTCCAAATATAAACCTGTAAACTACTGACCGGGCCTGATTACCAAATCATATACTTCACGAAGAAGGTTTACAGAGTCAAATTCCTGCAAGGCCAGCTTTCGGGCATTTTCTTTAAATGTCTGTAAAAGTTCAGGGTCCTTCATAAACGGCATAATCTGATTGGGGAAATCTTCGGGTTGATGTATGTCCGTATAAAATCCGCACTTTTGTTGTTCCACCAGATCTTTAAGCCATCCACGCATGTTTACAATACTGAGTTTTCCTGCAGCCAGACCATCGAAAAATTTATTCGGACTGTTCGTTTCGAGAACAGGATACCCTGCGAATGTGGTGATCACTGCATCCGTTTGTTTGAGGATCTCCCGGATCTCATACTTGTTCTGGTAGGGGAGGATCTCAAGATTATCCAGACAATGGATTTCTTTTTGCCTGATGACAGATGCTTTTTCTGTTCCGTCTCCAACAACAATAAAACGAACCTCAACAGCATGTTCTTTGCACGACCGGGCAATGTTTATAAGGTGATCGATGCCCGACGAAACCCCTAATGAACCCGAATAGGTTATAGTAAATACCTCGGATCGCATGCCCGGATGAAAAGCATCCTGAAAATATTGACAATCGGACATGTTGGGGATCATATGAATATTTTTTCCGGGAGTTCTTTTTTGAATGCCCGCTTTGATGCCGGGAGACAAAGCTATAAGTGTATCTGCTTTATGATAAATGGACCTTTCAAGCATTCTTGATAACCATATAAAGATCCCCGAACGGATATATCGCATTTGTACGGGAGCCTCAGGCCAAAGATCCCGAACCTCAAAGGTATACGGGATCTTATGCCTCCAACGGTACCATAAGGCGATAATGCCGATGGAAAGGGGGGTTGAAGTAGCATAAATTTTATCGGGTCTCTGAAGTTTATTGATGAGCGCAATGGATTTAAAGATAAACAGCAGGAATGACCGGATCCGCTTCAGGAATCCGAATTCATTATGATAGGTCACCGGCAAATAATGTACTATAATATCATCAATGAACTTTTTTTCATAGAAAGGCTTGTTGTGGCTTGTTATCATCTCAACGATGATGTTTTTTTTTGCCAGATATCCGGAGATCAGATAAGACCGGATCGCTCCACCCTGACCGGGGGTTCTGAAGTATTGATGTATGTATATCAGCCGGGTCATTTGTGAAATCGGTTTATCCAGCGTCCCAATACCAGGATCGCCCACAGGATCTGACTATAATCATAGAATCCTGATTTGTGGCTATTCAGTAACTTTTTGAAAACATCCATATCGAAGATTTCTGAGAAAGGATTTGATGTGTCATACAAAGGCTCCCAGATATAATCATTTTTCTTTTTCCGGATCCAGTTTCCGAAAGGAAGTCCAAAACCTTCTTTCGGACGGCTGATGAATTTTTTACCGTTGTGATTTGATAATATTTTTTTCAACAGCCATTTCCGTCCCTTTTTGATCAGGGATTCTGCAGGATAATTTGCAAGATATGAAACAAGTTCTTCATTCAGATACGGCACACGCAACTCGATATTTTCAGCCATGGTCATACCGTCGCTGATCGCAAGCACGTCATGAATCAGATAATTGTTACGATCATAGGTCAGGGCATGGTATACCGGATCCTCCGTCCATGATGACATGGCAGGTTTCTTTGTACAGGTAATATTTTCAGGTAGGCCAGGGATTTTAAGATATTCAATAAAGGTAGGTCCGGGCGCATCTTTGCATGATTGGAGCCACTGCCGGATTAACCGGAACTGATTTCTCCATGGATGGGGAAAGCCGGTTGGGAGAAAAACGGAAGCTGGTTTTAAAACCGGTTGCAGGGACTTAACAATGGATTGATATTTTAAATAGGTATAAAATGCATAATGTCTGTTATAGCCTGCAAATAACTCATCAGCTCCGGCACCGGAAAGCAGTACTTTGACCTGTTTGCCGGCGATCCTGCTGATGTGGTAGGTCATTAATGCCCCGGAGTCAGCAACAGGCTGGTCAAGGCTATCAATAAAAGGATCAAGATCCGAAAGGATGCTGTCATTGATTTCAGTTTCTGTATGATCGCTGTCAAATGTTTTGGCGGCCAGTCGGCCATAGTGATAATCTTTGGTACCAAAAGACCTGTCCTGTGCTGAGTTAACGACAGAAAAGGTTGGCATCCGGTATCCTTCACTTCGTGCCAAAGCAAGCAATAAGGTTGAATCCACACCTCCGCTGAGCAACAATCCGACCGGTACATCAGCCTGCAATTGCAATAACAGATTGTCTTTGATTATTTGCTCCGTTTCCTGAATGTCTGGTTCCAATGTTTTTTTTTGTGGCAGAGGCTGGTGTTCATATATTTTTTTGGATTGAATATGATCTTTCTCAATGATCATGCAGGTATTGTGCGGGACCTCAAGGATGTTTTTTATAAAAGTCGCCGGAGGTTCAGGGTACCGGAATGTGAAATAATGTGATGCTTGTTCGATATTAATATCAAAAGGAATAAGACCACTTCCTGTAATTCCTTTGATTTCCGAACACAACATAAAGAATTCCCTGTTTTTAAAATAGTAGACAGGTTTTATACCAAACCGGTCCCTGGCGATAATCGTTTTCTCTTTTTTAAGATCAATGAAGGCAAAAGCAAACATGCCATGGAGCTGATCTATTCTTTCTTCTTCAAAAAGTATCAACCAGTGAAACAATACTTCAGTATCTGATTTTGTATTAAACTGTATCCCACGAGTGATCAATTCATTTTTGAGATCTGGAAAATTATAGATCTCCCCGTTGTAGATCAGTGCATAACGTTTGTCTTCGCTGATCATAGGTTGCCCTGCAAGGAAAGAATGGTCTGAAATGGACAGTCTGTTTACGGCAAAATAGTAATGTGAATGAAGAGATCCAACGTGAACATAACGAAAATCATCAGGGCCTCTGTGAGCGATTTTGTGGGACATGGATTGGATGGCAGAATCATCCGGAAGTTTGTTTTTACTAATGATCAGACTAATCCCACACATTTATTAAGGCAATAATGGTCTTTCTTAAAGAGGGCAAATTAAAGAATTACTTTGCAGTAAAAAAATTGCTCTTTAAATAATACGGTTGAATCAAAGACTCAAAAAAAAGAAAAAACCTGTTCTGTCAGCTTATCGATTCCAAAGAATACGAATTTGAATAATCCAGTATTCTTTCAACAGAGCTTTCAGATGGTTCAAGCTGCAATGAATTAACCTCATTAATGGTTTCCATGGTTTCCATATAGAAATCCATTAATTTCGAATTAACTAACAGGTTGTACTCGATTGTCTGGTTTTCCTCTTCTTTTGTTTCTTTGTAAATGAACCTGAGGACATCATCTTGGATAAACCCTTTTGTCATAGGCTTCGTTGTTATATCTCATCTTTTTCTTCAGGTTGATGAGTGCATACCTCATTCTTCCTAAAGCGGTATTAATACTTACACCTGTGGCATCAGCTATTTCTTTAAAGCTCATGTCCAGGTATGATCTCATTATTAATACCTCTTTCTGTGATGGAGGTAACTCCTGAATGTGTCTTTTTAATTTAGAAATTGATTCATTGCGGATCTGGGTGTCCTCTGCGTTGGCTTCAGCAAACTCAAGCGTGTTAAAAATATTGCTGCCGTCTTCCATTATGACATTAGGATATCGTTTGGCTTTACGGAAAGTGTCAATTGCCAGATTATGAGCAATTCTTAAAATCCAGGGCAAAAACTTGCCTTCTTCATTATACCTGCCCGATTTAATCGTGTTGATGGCTTTTATAAAAGCCTCCTGCATTAAATCTTCTGCAAGATACCTGTCTTTTACAATAAGGTTAATTGTTGTAAAGACCTTGTTCTTGTGTCGGCACAAAAGTTCTTTGAAGGCTTCTTCATCGCCTTTAACATAAAGAGAAACAAGACTACTGTCGCTAATAGTGTACTTTTTCATAGAAATCAATTTTAGTTAACGCAGAGGTTTTTCTATAAAATTGACCCGCATAAGATGGACAAGATATATGTTAACCTCAAAAATATTATTACAAGCAAAAAACATGCGAAAAATGAAATAATTTAAAAATACTTTGAAAAATCATACATAAGATACAAATAATAACATAAAATTCAAAACCTAAACATTTTTTTTACGTAAAATGGGATTTGTGATTTTTTTTGAAGGAATTATTTATCCTGATTAGTATTATTCAAAACAGCCGTTTTATCTTTGAACAAGTATGAAGGTAAAGAGTGATATTCATCCATTGGAGATTGAGAATTTAGACCCGAAAAAATTCATTATAATAAAAGGTGCCCGGGTCAACAATCTGAAAAATATTTCAGTGGCTATCCCTCGTAATAAATTTATTGTTATTACAGGATTATCCGGGTCCGGCAAATCTTCTCTCGCATTTGATACGTTATTTGCGGAGGGGCAACGAATGTACGTCGAAAGTCTCAGCTCATACGCAAGGCAGTTCCTTGGACGGATGGAAAAGCCGGAAGTTGATTATATAAAGGGAATATCCCCTGCCATTGCGATCGAACAAAGGGTTAATACCAGGAATCCAAGGTCTACCGTAGGTACTTCAACTGAAATTTATGACTATCTCAAACTTCTGTTTGCAAGAATCGGCGACACCTATTCTCCCGTAAGCGGCAATATCGTATCAAAAGATGCCGTATCCGACGTGGTGGATTTTATCTGCTCCAGGGAAGAACATGCAAAGTTTATGATCCTTTGTCCTCTACTGCAGCTGCAGGAAGACCGTAGTTTAGAGGATGAACTGAATATTCTTTTGAGCAAGGGGTATTCAAGGGTTTTGTATAAAGATGAAATGTATGATATCGAAGACCTCATTAAAGAGGAGCCCGCAGAGCAGGATATTGAAAAAATATTCATTCTGATCGACCGGTCTGCTGTTACCCTGGATGACGAAGATCACAGGTTCAGAATTACTGATTCGGTACAGACAGCATTTTTTGAAGGTCATGGGGATTGTATAGTTCAGTTTCTTGGACAGAAACCCGTTAAATTTTCGGATAGATTTGAAGCTGACGGTATCCGGTTTGAGGAGCCCAGCGTCAATCTTTTCAGTTTTAACAATCCGTATGGAGCATGTAAACGATGTGAAGGATTTGGCCGCATATTGGGTATCGACCCTGATCTGGTTATTCCTGATACCAGCCTTTCGGTGTTTGAAGGAGCTATTGTGCCCTGGAGAAGTGAGACGATGAAAAAATGGCTCATTAAACTACTGAATAATGCTGATAAATTTGATTTTCCTATCCACAGGCCGATCAAGGACCTTACGAGAGAACAATATCAGGTGCTATGGGACGGGAATAGTTATTTTGGCGGACTACACGATTTTTTTACTGAAATTGAATCCAAAACGCACAAAATACAGTTTCGGGTCCTGTTATCAAGGTACAGAGGAAGGACTGTCTGCCCCGATTGCAAAGGAACCAGGTTGCGTAAAGATGCCGCGTACGTAAAAATAGGAGGAAAATCGATCGTCGATCTGGTGCTGATGCCGGTAAAAAAACTGAATGATTTTTTTAATGATCTTGTCCTGCCTGAAGCAAAGGAGCTTATTGCCAGACGGATCCTTGCAGAAATACGAAACCGACTGGGCTATCTCGACCGGGTAGGATTGAATTACCTTACCCTTAACCGAATGACAAATACCCTCTCAGGAGGTGAATATCAGCGAATTAAACTGGCTACTTCCCTTGGAAGCTCACTTGTCGGGTCGATGTATATACTGGATGAACCAAGTATCGGACTTCACCCAAGAGATACAAACAGATTGCTTCAGGTACTTTTATACCTGAGAAATCTGGGGAATACGGTTATTGTGGTTGAACATGAAGAGGAAATCATGAAAGCGGCCGATCAGATTATCGATATTGGTCCGGATGCAGGTTCGCATGGCGGCGAACTGGTATTTCAGGGCAACGTATTTGACATCGGAGAACAGCACAAAACGTATACGACAAGATACTTAAACGGAATTGATAAGATTGATATTCCTTCCATCAGGAGAAAATGGCAGTATTCCATTGATGTGACAGGAGCCAGAGAAAACAACCTGAAAAACATAGACGTAAAAATACCATTGGGGATCCTGACGGTGATAACTGGCGTTAGCGGATCCGGGAAGTCGACGTTGATTCGCGATATTATGTTTCCTGCCCTGGCCAGAATGATGGGAATAGGCTCTGATCAGGTGGGCAAACACGATAAAGTAGAGGGCGATCTGTCGAAACTGACCGGGTTGGAATATGTTGATCAGAATCCGATCGGAAAATCATCACGCTCGAACCCGGTTACCTATATGAAAGCCTATGATGCGATACGACAACTTTATTCAGATCAACCGCTTTCCAAATCCAGGGGATATAAACCTTCATATTTTTCGTTTAATGTCGATGGCGGCAGATGTGATATGTGTCAGGGAGAAGGAACCATACGGATCGAGATGCAGTTTATGGCCGATATCTACCTTACTTGTGAGAGCTGCAACGGACAAAGGTTCAAAGATGAGATCCTGGAAGTAGCTTACAAGGATAAAAACATATCGGATGTGCTAAATATGACCGTTGATGATGCTATTGATTTTTTTGAAGGACACCAGAGCATTCAGTCCAAACTAATTCCGTTGAGGGATGTAGGTCTCGGGTACATACGAATGGGGCAATCATCAAATACCCTGAGCGGGGGTGAAGCACAGCGTGTGAAACTTGCCTCATTTTTAAGTAAGGGAACTGGTAATATGCGAGAAAATACCTTATTTATTTTTGATGAACCGACCACCGGGCTCCATTTTCATGATATTAAAAAACTGCTTGATTCGATCAATGCACTGATTGATCAGGGAAATTCAGTCCTGATCATTGAACATAATATGGAAGTGATAAAATCGGCCGACTGGATTATTGATCTGGGGCCTGACGGAGGGGAAGAAGGAGGGAATGTTGTTTTTGAAGGGACACCTGAAGCGATGATTCATATAAAAAATAGTCATACAGCTGAATTTCTTAAAAGAAAATTAGTTGAAGAACGTTAAAGGTTTTTATACTGAATAGTTTTTAATGCCTGTGAATTTCAATAAATTCAGGCCGGCATCGGATTATTAATGCATAAACATCATTTTTTAATGATAAAAAACAGATACTTGATCAAAAGTTCCCTGGTCTGCCTGGGAATATTCGTGCTTCTTTCCTCAGTGAATGGCCAGGAATTAGTGCCTGGTTCAAAAATGATGGTCGCTCTTAATTTTATGGAGAACTATGTTCCGGAGAAATTATTGAGCACAAAAACCATCGTAATCGTGACTGCGAAGGGGAGGGATTCGGAATCAGGTATCAGGAGTAGCTGGAAATCAGTAGCCGAAGAGGCACATCCGCATATCATCAGGCTGGGTATCGATCCGGTAATGTATTACTATTATGATGATATGGTAGCAGGGCCGGATATCTCAAAAAAAATAATACTCGAATTGGTAAAACGCGATATTGAAAATATTATCCTCATCGGAAAGGACAACAGCAAACCTGTAGCCGGATATACAATCGCAGTTTCAGAATTTAATAAAAAACTGTCTTTGATGTCTCAGGGACAGGAAGCCTTAAAAATTGAAGGAAATGACCTTGCAAATATGTTCCGGAGCCTTGCCCGGATAATTGACAGAAAAGATCTGAAACGAGAAAACTATCTGATGCTCGATATCCCCGAATATTTTGACGACTGGAACGTGATCGACGGAAATCGTTTTGAAGTGTATAACCGGGATGTCCGTATTGACAAATTGCTGGTGCCGGCATTCAGAGATATAGCAATCCCGAATACGATACCTGATGGAAACGAAATGAAAACATTCATTCAAAGCGATAATAAAAAGAATATTCAGCGAAACAGTCAGATTGAATCGATATTCCAGGGATATCCGTTTGATTTTAAAATTGATGACTACAGCTACAATGAAAAATCCTTGTTGAATAACGGATATCAATTTGTTCTGTTAAGACTTGAAACCACAGGAGAGAACCTCAAAAAGATGCTTGGGTATCCGGTAGATGATGGTAAAGGATTACAGATCATGAAAAGGGATATCAATGGCAACATCACCATGCAGAGTATACCTCTGAATACGACCATTTATAAATATTATATTAAGCATATCAATAGCGAAGATATATATCTGGGGAATGTCTGGGATGCTGATGTCACCTGGGAGGGTGCTTTGAGAAACCACATCGAAGGTCTGGTCAGTGAATTGACTCAGGGGCAAGGAAAACCTGAATAAATTTTTCTGTAGGAACCACCTCTATACTACTAGTGTTTGACTCTTTTGTTTGGATGATTGTCATGTTAGAAACAGCTAATAAATCTTTATGTTTTACCGTCTTATTTTTTACCTTTTAGATACCTATATTTCCTTTCTAAAATTAAAATAATCGATTTTGATATTTTCTCTTTGAATAGAAAATGATGTGATTTATTAAAACGATCAGATTGAAGGATCATGATGAATTGAAAATAAAGGGATATAGTCCGAATGAGAAAATAATGATTTGTCAACAATAAACATTACGTGAATTTGATATAAATTCCGTGAGCAGAAAAAATATTTATAAATGCCTGTAAAAACACAAAACCAATTGCCGAAAAAATCGTTATTAATTTCATGTGCAATTTGATGAATCATAAAAAAAATCAATTATTTATTATGATTTACAAATAATTACCTATCTTTGTGGCACATAATGGATATAATATTGTATTTAATCAATAAAGATAAATTATGATAAGTACTGCATCAATCAACACAAACCAGAATTGGGTAGAGTTACTTGGATATAAAAGAGAGGCTGTTTCAGTTTTAATTATAGGTAATAACCCAATAGAAATGACGACCATCTACAATATTTTAAGCGAAAACCGTTCAAAATATTACGTGGCAGATGTTTGTTTTGATATTCACGACAGCGTTTCACGCATTATAAAAAACAAACCGCAAATTATACTTCTTGATGACAATATTGATCTGAAGGATTCCAGAAAACTGATTCTTCAGTTGAAAGGATCTTCTAAAACAAAACGAATACCTGTAATCATTCTGAAAAGCACAAATTGGAGTTATGATGTGTTTAATGAGGTGGAAGATTACCTGTTAAAAGAGACGATCAATAGTGAAATTTTAGAAAAAGCAATTGAAAAAAATCTAAATAGCAAAAATTTGCATATTGCTTGAAAAAATATCATTAAATCCCCCACAACCCTGATTATTTTGCAATAGTTGGGGTTTTTTATTTGTAAAATCATAATTGGTCATAATTTTTTTTAATAACTTAATATTTTTCTGTTTTAACTTTTAATAGTCATCATTTTTTGTTTTAATTTATACAAAATTTAAATCTGTAATTGAAAAGAACTAGGTTATAAAATATAAAAATATGGCTTTAGCAAAAAAATTTCAGCATCCATATGCTTTCGATCCAAAATACCAAAAAAGTGTAGCATATTTCAGTATGGAATTTGCCATTGATCAACCATTAAAAACGTATTCGGGGGGATTGGGATTTCTGGCAGGGTCTCATATGCGAAGTGCATATGAACTAAAGCAAAATATGATTGGTATCGGAATACTTTGGAAATACGGGTATTATGATCAGGTACGCAAAGGGGATCAATCAATGGATGCGTTGTTTCAGGAAAAATTGTATTCATTCCTGGAAGACACTGGAATTAAATTTGATATTGAAATAAATAATCATCCGGTTTATGTAAAGGCATTTTACCTTTCACCTTCTATTTTCGGAACAGTGCCTATGTTTTTTCTTTCAACAGACGTTCCGGAGAACGATTACCTTGCACAGACAACATCTCATAAATTGTATGATTCGGATCCTGCAGGGAAAGT
>JBNKDZ010000480.1:0-1720 GCA_050288525.1 Cyclobacteriaceae bacterium | reverse complement strand
GGGTAACGCTTGAGCAGGAGATCGGTTTTATAAAGAATTACCTGGCTATCGAATCAATCCGTTTTCAGAACAGACTGAATTATTCCATTGATATGGCATCCGGCACAGCAGACCTGTTGCTTCCGGATTTGTTGTTGCAGCCGGTTGTGGAAAACGCCCTTAAACATGGCATCAGCAATAAAATCGAAGGAGGTGAGATACGTATAAAAGCATTCCAGATCCATGAAAAACTGTTTATTGAGATACGGGACAACGGAAAAGGCTTTGATGAGGAAGAATATCTCAACAACGCACACAGCATGGGATTACGAAATGTTATGGACCGTATCGAAACCATGTACGGCGGTAAAGCCACGATAAACATAGACAGTACACCCGGAAAGGGGACAAAGATCCTCTTCAGTCTGCCGGTCCGGTCCGAAGTGTACTTAAACGAATCATGCCAATGTCCGAAATAAAAGCCATCGTTGTAGACGACGAACAGATTGCCCGGGACGGGGTTGCTCTCCTGTTGGACCGTGATCCGGAAATCGAACTGGTAGCCAGGTGTCCGAATGGGGTGGAGGCAGTAGAAAAGATCAGGGAGCTGGAACCGGATTTGTTATTCCTCGATATCCAGATGCCGGGAATGAACGGGTTTGAAGTGTTGCATGCATTGGAGCAGGAAAAGCTTCCGGTGACCATTTTTATCACAGCTTATGAGCAGTATGCCATAAAAGCATTTGAAGTGAATGCCATTGATTATCTGTTAAAGCCCTTTGACGATGATCGTTTTTATCAGGCCTTGGAAAAAGCCAAGGAAAATGTCAGGAAAAACAAGAACTACGAGATAAGCAGTAAGATGAACGATCTTCTTACCTACCTTGAGAAAGGACAAAAGACATCTGCAGAAGGAAAAGAGGAGGCATATCTGACCCGTTTGTTCGTAAAAAATGCCGGACAGATATCCTTTATAAAGGTAATGGACATCGACTGGATCGAATCAGACGATTACTATGTCAACATCCATGTTTCCGGCAAATCCCACCTGCTCCGGGAGACCATGAACAACCTGGAGAAGCGCCTGGATCCGGCGCAGTTTATCCGTATACATCGTGGCACCATCATCAACATCGACCGGATCAAGTCGATCGAGCCCTATCATAAGAATGAATATATCGTCGTTACCCATTCCGGACAAACGTTCAATCTCAGCCGGTCGCGGAAGGAGTTGCTTAATAAGAAGTTTGGTATTTAGGAATATTAAAACTGATTCTTTGCTTGATTAACTAAAAAATATCGCTGGCGCGCTTTTGCAAAGCGTGCCTTTCAATCTACCTTGCAGTAAATTTCGATGCACGATTTCGGGTATAAATCGGGATTTTATTTCACGCAAAGGAGGTACAGATCGCAAAGGAAAATTACAAAAAAAGATTTTTGATATAAATATAATGAACAGATAAGCAGTTAGTTATGCATTTTTTATATTGAAACAATAATATTTTAACAAAAAATTAATGGTTATATAAAAAGATTTTTTTGATAAACAGATCTGATTTGTTATACTTGTAAAAGATTTTTTGGAACGGACAAAGCAACATATTTTTGAGTATTTGTTTTTAATAATCCGGTCTCGAAATCATTTTTTATCAAGATTAAACCTTGATCATTGCGGTAGTATCCAGAAAGACACAGAAAGTTTTTCAAAATAATTTCGGAGGATGTATGGATGGAATGTCGT
>JBNKDZ010000479.1:0-6849 GCA_050288525.1 Cyclobacteriaceae bacterium | reverse complement strand
CATTCCATAATCCGATCAACCATCAATTCCACCAACCGAAAATATCTCCTCCGCAAGTATCAGGATTTGTTGATAATCATGAATGATGGGAATGGTGGCGTTATTTGATCTACGGGAGATAAAAGGAAAAAGGAGTTGGCGCCAATTTGAAAGACCGAGTGAGACGCTCTATTAGAAGATGAGTCGTAGGACCACTACGTTCATCCTACGACCAGTTCGGGTTGCACGTACCATGACTAAATATCTATCCATTTTGAATTATCTCTTTTTGAAATCAATACTATTCTATCAAATATTGTATTAATTTCTGGAAATCTTTGAAAATCTTGTTTAGTTGTGTCGTCCACTCGTGAGAAAATATCATCAATTAAGATTAACCATAACTCTCTATATGAATTTTTAAGTGATACTAATTTATTGGTTTTCTCTTCTATACATATTTTTAAGGACTTATATCTCGTGTCTGGCACTATTCCACCTTTATCTCCGTCACTTATTATTTTTAGTTCGTAATTTTCATCTGATTTGCCATTTCCTTTGTATAGCTTATATTTAATCTGAGGGCTGAATTCTATTTCCAGTCCAAATAGCTCTTTTTCTGTTGTTGTTTTAATAGAATCCTTTATATTTTCCATTAGTTTATTTGAGACCTTTATTGGCCTTTGATAGCGAAGAGCAACTGTGATAGAATATTTTAACTCAGTATTCTCTAATTCTCTAAGAGCTTTTTTGAACCTAGGAACAAACTTAAATTCAGTTTTTTCAATTGGCACATTCTTATCATTCAGCTCAACATATATGTTCATTCTCCTTACTTCAACACCAATATTTTTATCAATAAGAAAATCAGGCGGTGTACTTTTGCCATTAGGTTCAAATTCAACAGAGTCATATCCCTGTTCAATTAAAAAATTATATGCTATTTGTTCATCTCTGTTCATTACTATTCATCTTCCCTAAACCACCACCACCGACCCTGCTCTCCTCAGATCACCTGCTCCGTACAAATTGGATTTCTCATCAATAAAAACCGCATGCACCCCGCCGAAGTACATATTTTGGCCTTTCCAGAAAAGCTTTTTATTCTCAGCAGGCAGGGAAATGGCGGACAGGACATCTTCGTCAAAGCCGGGTTCGATATCCAGGTGATTATTTTCCCAATGGATCCTCGGGGTGTTAACTGTTGCTTCAGGGGGCATCCCGAAGTCGATAAAATTGATAATGGCCTGTACAATGGCTGAGCGGATCCTGTTGGACCCTCCGGAACCAAGACCGACCAGGTTGCCGTCTTTGCTTTTTAAGAGGGTAGGAGCCATCATGGAGTTCATCCGGATGTTCTCTTCCCAGGCATGAAAACCATTTTTGTTCAGATCTTCCTCGCCCAGCATGTTGTTCAGCATTATATCCGTGCCGGGAATGAAATAACCGCAGCCTTCCCCGACAGATGTTGTGATGGTCGCAATATTATAATGCTTGTCTGCCACGCTTACATGAGTGGTATTGCCGGATTTATTATTATTACGGGCTATTTGGTTATGTAAATTCTTGAGAAAGGCAGGGGATAAGAGCATTTCGGTGATCTCTTTGTTCATCGGATTGTCCTGAATATATTCTGCACGTACGTTGGCAGTAGCACGCATGATATCTGTGAGTGCCTGTAAGTGTTTTATACTGCCCCATGCATCCGGAGAAAGTTTAACCTGTTCCAGCAGCTTGAGCATAAAGGCAATCAAGGGTCCGCCGGAATTCGGGGGAGGGTTGGTGTAAACCTCATAGCCACGGTAAGAGACGTTTAGCGGGGAGCGAATTTCGACACGATAATTCAGGAAGTCATCCTTAGTCAGATGTCCTCCACTGGTTTGGCAGGCCCAGGCAATTTTTCGGGCTATTTCACCCTTATAGAATTCATCCGGCCCATTTAAGGATATAAAACCAAAAAAATCAGCCATATCAGGCATGAAACAGGTGTCGCCCAGGCCAAGATCTTTATTGTCAGGGTAATAGATCTTTCTGCCATCAGCAGAATGCCGGTGTATCGGGCGGAGGATATCGATCTGGTATTTGGTCTGTTCATGGAGGGTAATGCCTTTATTAATGTTCTCAATCACAGGTTCCATAATCGTTTTCATGGGCATGGATCCCAGTTTTTGATGTATTTCAAAGAGTCCGGCGATATTTCCGGGAGTAGCAGCTGATCCGAGGCCGATATGGAATTCCTGTGTTTTTTCTCCGAAATCTACTGTAACGGGGAAAAATTCGATGTTGTCAATTGGTTTTTTGCGTATTGGCGTCTGAACAAAGAAATCAAATACGAATGTTCTATTGGCCGAGGTATGTGCTAGCATATAGCCCCCACCACCGGCAGAGGTGATGGAAGAGCTGGCAGCAAAACTCATAAAGGTAGCCGCGATGGCAGCATCAAATGCGTTGCCTCCTGCTTTTAATATTTCAGCACCTGTTTGTGCTGTCAACGGATCACCGGCAGCTATTACTCCTTTCATACATATATCCCGTTTATTATTTGCAATTTTTTTGATAAGGATGATTAAAAATCCAGCCTGATTATCCCGTTAAAATAACTATTTTAGTTAAGTATGGGTAACCATTAAAATTAAAATTGACATGATATTCGTCATAAAAAGTAAAATACCTTGTAAATACCTTGCACAGAATAATAAAGGTGATTAATGTTGTACTCTTAAAATTACCTGTCTTCCAAACGCCTGACTTTTTATTAACTAAGAAAAATAGAGACAAAATAATTTACAAAAAATAAAATCATGTCATTAAAGCAGTTCATTCTGGATCTCCGGGCACGAAAAGAAAAAGCACGTAGTGGCGGAGGCGAAAAAGCAATTCAAAAGCAGATGGCAATGGGGAAACTCACTGCCCGCGAGCGAATAAAAGCCATACTCGACAAGGATTCATTTCAGGAATATGATATGTTCGTTGAACATGTTGCCCGTGATTTTGATATGGAGAAGAAGGTTTTACATGGAGACGGTGTTATCATCGGTACAGGTACTATCTTCGGATCACCTGTTTGTGTATATGCTCAGGACTTCACTGTCGCCGGTGGTTCTCTGGGGCTTATGCACTCCAGGAAGATATGTAAAATAATGGACCATGCATTGAAGATGCGTGTTCCCCTGATCGGAATCAACGACTCGGGAGGAGCGAGGATTCAGGAGGGGGTTAACTCACTTGCAGGTTACGGAGAGATATTTTTCCGGAATACCCAGGCATCTGGTGTAATACCTCAGATCTCCGTAATTCTTGGCCCTTGTGCTGGTGGAGCGGTGTATTCGCCTGCTCTGACAGACTTCGTGTTTGTGGTTGATAATATTTCCAAAATGTTCATTACAGGTCCGAGTGTGATCAAAACCGTACTTGGAGAAGATTATTCCATGGAGGAGATCGGTGGAGCGAAAGTACACTGTCAGGTTTCGGGAAATGCACATTTCTTTGCAAAAAGTGAAGAGGAATGTTTCGAACAGATAAAAACCCTTATCAGCTACATACCGCGTAACAACAAGGTGCGGGCCAAAAGGATTGAAGCTAAAAATCCAAAATCAAAAGTAAAAGCAGAAAATATTGTTCCGGATAATCCAAAACTACCTTACGATATGAGGGATCTCATCAAGTCGGTAGCTGATGATTCGGAATTTTTTGAAGTAATGGCCGATTTCGCGCCTAACATCATTATCGGTTTTGGAAGAATGAATGGTGAAACAGTAGGATTTGTGGCCAACCAACCGAAAGTTTTGGCAGGTGTGCTTGACTGTGACAGTTCGGACAAGGCTGCACGGTTTATCCGGTTTTGCGATTCGTTCGATATTCCGATTATCACTATGGAAGATATGCCGGGATACCTGCCGGGAATAGATCAGGAACATATGGGTGTTATACGACACGGAGCAAAAGTGCTCTATGCGTATTGCGAAGCCACAGTTCCAAAAATTACAGTTATCATACGGAAAGCTTATGGTGGAGGATATATTGCGATGAACTCACGTCACCTGAGAGCTGACTTTGTGTATGCATGGCCAACAGCTGAAATCGCTGTTATGGGTCCTGAAGGAGCTGCAAACATCGTATTTAAGAAAGAAATTGATATGGCTGACGATCCTGAAGCTATGCGTCAACAAAAAATTGAGGAGTATAAGCGCAAATTTGCCAATCCATATGTGGCGGCTTCGAAAGGATATATTGATGAAGTAATAGAACCTTCTGAAACCAGAATGAAATTGTTACATGCACTGGAAGTATCCAGGGATAAGGTAGCTTACAGACCAGAGAAAAAACATGGAATACCTCCATTTTAACAGGGGGTATTCTTCAATTTCGAATATTTACTGTAATAGGTACTTTTAAAAAATTTTCTGTAACAATATAGAAATTCAAGCACATTATCATGGAAAATAATGAAGAATATCAGAGTTTCAGAGTGTATATGGCTGAATATAAAACTCTGCTGACTGAAAAATATAAGAAAAATTTAAATTGGAGACCTCCCAGAAAAGATCAGGTGCTGGCTGTAATACCAGGCACAATCCTTAAAATTCTGGTGAAGGAAAACCAGAAAGTGAAAGAAGGAGAAACATTGTTGATATTGGAAGCCATGAAGATGGAAAACAATATCATTATGCCTGTTGCCGGAAAAATCACTAAAATTAATGTTGCTGTTGGAGAAGTAGTACCCAAAAATCATGTTATGATTGAATTCTCCATGATCTGAGGTCAGATTATAGATTTTACAGTTAACAAAAAAATTTATCGATAAATCCGGCCATTATGACCGGATTTTTTATTAAATTGTCTAAATAGCCCAAAAATGATTTTTAGTTTTAAACCATTTTTTATACATTCGGCAATCTTTTGTTATTGTACTAAATACACTTTGAGGTTTTGATTGCTGAAGAAACACTTGATAATACTCTAAATGAGAAAAGGTTACACACCAGCATCTCGGTTGACTGCGTAATCTTTGGTTTTGATTTTGAGAATCTGAATGTGCTGTTGGTTGAGAGGAAACTGGAAGATCCTGTCACCAAAAAGCCGGTCATCTCGGATTATACCCTTACAGGAAACCATGTTTTTGTAAATGAAGAACTTGAAGATGCCGCTTCAAGGGTATTGTTTAACCTCACAGGTCTGAAGGATATCTATCTCGAACAGTTTGCCACATTTGCGAGTCCGGACCGGTTGATCCGGGAGAAGGATAAGCTGTGGCGTGATACCATGAAGCTGACAGAAAAACGTGTTGTCTCTGTGGGATATTACTCTCTGGTCGATTGTAATAAAGTAAATATCGTTGAGAAAGACCGTAAAGTGATCTGGCACCCTGTAGATAAAAAGATTGATCTTGCCTTTGACCATCAGGAAATTCTCGATAAAGCGCTGGTAGTGCTGAGAGATAAACTCCGGAATGAACCTGTTGGATTTGAGTTGCTTCCCAGAAAATTCACCCTGAGTCAGTTACAACGGTTGTATGAAGTCATATTTGACGCTGAGTTGGATAAAAGGAATTTCAGGAAAAAGATATCAAAACTGAAATATTTTGAGCCTTTAAATGAAAAGCAAAAAGGTGTCGCCCATAAGCCGGCCCGTTTCTATTCATTCAATAAAAAGGCCTATGAAAAAGCGAAAAGGAATCTGTTGAATTTCAATATTTAACCATTCTTCTATATAAAATGGATGTATTACTTTTTTAAAACAAATACACATGAAATTAAATGTTGTTGATATCCTGATAATAGGAGCATACCTTTTATCGACAGTCGTAATCGGTCTTGTACTGAAAAAAAGAGCCCAGAGAAACAAGAGTTCATACTTGCTGGGTGGAAATGAATTGCCCTGGTATATGTTAGGGCTTTCCAATGCTTCGGGAATGTTTGATATTTCCGGAACTGTTTGGCTGGTCACAATACTTTTTGTCTATGGGATAAAAAGTATCTGGCTCCCCTGGTTATGGCCGGTCTTCAACCAGATTTTCCTGATGATATTTCTTGCAATGTGGCTCAGAAGATCAAATGTGACCACTGGCGCAGAATGGATAGGAACCAGATTTGGATTTGATAAAGGCGCCACATTCTCACATATTGTAGTGGTAATATTTGCAATAATAATGGGACTGGGTTATCTGGCATATGGATTTATTGGAATAGGGAAATTCATTGAGATTTTTGTGCCATGGGAATTTCTTGGTCAGTACATTCCTTTTGATATACCAATTGAGTTTGTGCCTCATTTCTATGGGATTGTTTTTACCTGTTTTGCTATTTTTTATTCTCTTCTTGGGGGGATGTTAAGTATTGTATGGGCTGATGTTATACAATATACTATCATGGCTGTATCAGGTATTGTAATTGGTATTATTGCCATGATTGCTGTTTCAAACAATCAGTTTGTGGCCCCTGAAGGTTGGTTAAGCCCCTTTTTCGGGTGGAAACTGAATTTGGATTGGACAGGGATTATTAATGAGGTTAACCAGAAAATCAGCGATGATGGTTTTTCATTATTTACGATCTTTTTTATGATGATGGTGTTTAAAGGTATATTGGTTAGTATGGCCGGACCTGCTCCGACGTATGATATGCAAAAAATATTGTCAACAAGGTCTGAACGTGAAGCTGCGTTGATGAGTGGTTCTGTATCCGCGATATTAATGCCAATCCGGTATTTTATGATAGCCGGATTTGCTGTTTTGGGATTGATATTTTATAATCAATTAGATTTGATCGTGCCAGGGAAAGGGTTGGATTTTGAACAGATTCTACCTTCAGCGATCAATCAGTTTATTCCTATTGGATTGTTGGGACTATTACTTGCAGGTTTGCTTGCAGCGTT
>JBNKDZ010000478.1:0-8656 GCA_050288525.1 Cyclobacteriaceae bacterium | reverse complement strand
TTTATCGAACGCGTATTAAAATATAAGGCTGAATCGATATCTCCCATATTAAAATACATGTCGGCAGTATTATGTTCATACCTCGCCAGTGATGGGGTTGAGATCTCCTCAGCTGCTTTTTCAGCAATGTGAAGCGCTTTTTTAAAATAGATCAATGCCTCTTTATAGTTTTTCTTTGCATCATAACTATTAGCGATGTTGTTATAGATGCCCGCTGTGTTCAGATTGTCTTCACCTAATTTATCGATATATATTTCAAGGGCTTTATAGTAATATTCAAGGGCTTTGTCGTGGTCACCCATATCGTTGTAAACATTTGCTATGGCAGAATAGGAGCTGGCAAAGTCGATATGCCCTTCAGGGAGGCAAAGCTTTCTTGCTTCCAATCCTTTAAGGCAATACTCCAGGGCCTTATCAAATTTTTTGGCTGAAATATGTATTAATCCGATGTTCGTGTAGCTCCATGCGGTTTGTGAATTGGCAAAGCCATAGTTTTTTTCACGTGCCCGTAACGCTTTTTCCATGTAGGCGGAGGCCATCTCATAGTCACTGTAATAAATGTAAACAATTCCAAGATTGTTATAGCAATCGGAGATAAGCGGATGGTTCGGGGGATATTGTTTTTCACGAATGGCAAGGGTCTTTTTGTACATGATGGACCCGGAATCAAGGACGCCCGTTTGAAGATATATGTTTCCGTATTCAAAATAAGCTGTAGCAAGCATTCGGGCTCCGGAAGAAGTTTCGCTCGCCGGATTTTTGCTGAAAAGCCGGATGGCATTTTTCAGATTTTTTTTACTATTAGCAAAGTCATACCGGACATAATAGACGACAGATTTTTTAATCGCACAATGGAAGCTGTAGATGTTTCCCGGACCAAGATGCGCATCCATAAAGGCAATGGTTGAATCCATTTTTGCAATGGCCTCGTCGTAGGCACTCAAATCAATTAACAGATACGTCTGCCAAAGGGCACATTGGTTAATGTTTTCCCAATCGTTGAGCTTATGGTAGTAAAAGGATGCTTTATCATAGTATTTGATGGCCGAATCGAGTTCATTAATGTCCATGAGCGAATCTGCTAAATGCATAAAACCATCTGCCGCAAGCGAATCTGCCTCTCTGGACTGACAAAAGGCTGTGTGTGTTAACAGAGACAATGATAGCACGAAAAGATAATAAAAAACGGATTTCATGGGTGTAATGGATTATTTAAAAAACCTGTTGTTGAAAATATGAAATTATTATGAGTAGTAAAAGTTATGGTTTTTTAATTGCCAATAAAAAATAAATGAGGTCTGTAAAGACAACCTCATTCATCAAAGAAAAGTAGTAAAATTAAACGTGAGATCATTGGTGTTGGTATGGAATTAATACCCAACGCTGTATTCCAGATAGATTTTCATCAAAAAATATAATGCACAGAAATACAGCATGTTATATTTTTTCTTTGTAAAAAATGGGTGTCCTATCTCTAAAACAGCTGGGAATTCTCTTCAAGCAACAAAAAAATCATGAAAAGCTGAGAGAAGCTTTTCCACATAGGTGAATCATGACCAGCTGATATAATTAATTAAACGAAAAGTTCAATTTCCCACTTTCTGAATGAACTTATTCCGATATTTCTAATGCTGGCCCACTCCCCGGCCGTGGTGGCCGCGTTTTTGATTTTAGGGCTGAATATGATTCCGCACGTGCCCACGCTAACCCAAAGATCAGATTAGGCCCAAAAATCAAAAACTGGTAGATTTTCTTTTCATATGAAATGTGTCCTATCCGGAAAACAGAAAAATAAATGAGGTCGCTGAAAAGACAACCTCATTCATCAAAGAAAAGTAGTAAAATTAAACGTGAGATCTTTGGCATTGGTATGGCATTAATACCCAACGCTGAGAAATTCCTTTAGCTGATCACTCTGTGGGTTTTCAAACAACTCATGCGGATCCCCCTGTTCTACAATCTCACCATAATACATGAACACTACATTGTCTGCCAGTCGTTTTGCCTGTCGCAGGATATGGGTGACTACCACAAGCGTATATTTGTTTTTTAAGGCAAGGAACTGGCTTTCAATAATCTTGCTGGAAACCGGATCAAGCGCGGAAGTCGGTTCGTCGGCAAGTATTATCTCCGGATTTACGGCAAGACCTCTTGCGAGACATAACCGTTGTTGCTGACCGATCGATAGATGGTCGGCTTTCGTATGCAACCGGTCTTTCACTTCATTCCATAACCCCACTTCCTCCAGATGCTTTTGTACCTTGTCTTTTATTACATGTTTGTTTTTTATCGACCGGATCTTAAGCCCATAGGAGATATTGTTATAAATGGACATCGGCAGGGGATATGGTCTCTGGGAAAGCAATCCCATTTTTTGCCGGATATGATTATGGTTTTTTTTTGCTTTTAAAATATTATCATCATCAAAAAAGATATCCCCGTCAATCGTCAGATCATTGTACAGGTCTGTTAGTCTGTTCAGGCATTTCAACAACGTTGTTTTACCACATCCTGAAGGGCCGAGCACTACCGTAATCTTGTTGCGTGGTATGTCGAGGTTAATGTTCTTCAGTATTTGTGAATGATGATTATGAACGTTGAGGTTACGGATGTTAATTATATAATTGTTTTCCATTGGATACGTTTAATTTTTTCTCTTTGAAATAATTCGGGTCAGAAGACTGACCGCAAGAATAATGAGTGTTAATACGACTGCTGCAGCATAGGCCCTTCCCCTTACTTCCGGGATAGGTGAACTCAGTTGGAAAAAAATGGCTAGTGGCAGGGTAGCAGTAGGTTGCGAGAGGTTCTGTGGAATGTTATCCGTGTATCCGGCTGTAAATAGTACGGAAGCGGCATCTCCTATACCGCGTCCAAATGAGAGCAATATAGCCGTTACAAGCCCTGGGAGTGATTTTTTCAGAAAAATACGGTAGGATATCTCTGACTTTGTTGAACCTAGTGAGAATGAAGCTTCGAGCAATCCTTTGGGTATCGTTCGAAGCGATTCGTCCAGCGCTCTTACCATTATCGGAACAATTAACAGAGTAACCGTAATGATACCTGCCAGTAAAGAGGTGGAAAGATTGAGAAAAATCATGATGGTGAAGCCAAAAGCCCCGTATACGATCGATGGCACACCCCACAGGGCATCCAGCATAAACCGGACAGACTGCTGGATCTTTGGATATTTCATCAGATGTATGTTTAAAAACAATGCCAGAGGGACGCCAACCAGTAATGCCAGCACCGTCGAACTGATGGCCAGGTATAGCGAACCTATGATGGCATTGAAGATACCTCCTTCCTTACCAAAATAATATCCTCCTTCCGGGATCTTCGTGAGCATATCAAACGAAAGGTAAGGAAGCCCCTGGCGGAATATGATGAATAGTATATAAATCAGCATAGCAATGATCATATAGGTGACCGATTTGGAAAGAATCCGAAAAAAAGACGCTTCGTAGAGTTTGAAATTTTTCATAGGATCTCATATTTACAGATCACATATCTTGATAGCATGTTAAACAGCAATACGATCACAAAAAGTATTAATGCTGCCAGCATAAGTGCAGAATCGTAATTCGGGATCGACATCATCTCACCATAATTGTTTGCAATAAGAGAAGGAAGGGGATAAGCAGGATCAAATAGTCCTTTCGGGATGACCGGAATGTTACCGATCACCATCAATACAGCGATCGTCTCTCCAAGGGCTTTTGCAATTCCCAGTCCGAAGGCAGAAATTATTCCGATAAATCCTTTTTTGAGAACCACTTTTTTTATGGTTTCCCAATAGGTGGCACCAAGCGATAACGAAGCTTCCTTTAGCTCAACAGGTATATTTGAAAATACTTCAATAAGCATATTGAGCATATATGGAAGGATCATTATTGCAAGGATCATAGCTCCGGAAAGGATGCAATATCCGGAGGTCTGTACACCAAAAAGAGGTGCGACGACATTTTTAACGAAGGGTATAAGCACAAGAATACCCCAGACGCCATAAACTACCGATGGCAATCCGGCCAGGATATCGATCACAGGATGCATGATGGACAGAAACCATTTTTTTGCATATTGTGTAAGGTAGACGGCAGACAAAAGGCATACAGGAGCTGACAAAATGAATGAGAGAATGGTGACCCACAACGTTCCGGTTATAAAAGGCAAAAACCCGAATTTGTTTTGCATGGGGGACCAGTCAGTTCCGGTCATCAACGACCAGAACGGCTGGGATTGCAAAATCGGACCAGCCTTGATTATCAGACCAAGACCAATAGCAAGGGGTAAGATCACGAACAGGATGAGGCATATAATCATCCAGGTGTTAGACACCCTGTCAATGAGTATTCTGAATGCCATAGACTAATTCAGTTTGGCTACCTGTTGTTCAATTATTTGCTTTTCAAGGGGTACATACCCCGATTCAGACACATACTTTTGCCCTTCTGTAAGCACCCAGCTCAGAAATGAAAGTGTTGCAGCGTTCTGAGGTTTGCCTTTCGATACAAAATAGAGTTCACGGGCCGGAGGAGACGGGTATTTGCCAACGGAGATAGCTTTTAGAACAGATCCAAAGTTGTCATAGAAATTTTCGTCTTCATCGATCTTCCCGTTTTCATTCACATCAATCGGTATAATTTCCAGGAATTCCCTTTTATGTCCTGTCTCAAGGTCATAGATGTAAATGGTGTTGTTAAAACCGATTGCCAGCGGATCATTGGCAACAGCATCAGCCAGACCCGGATCACCAAATACTCCTATACCTTTCAGATCTTCCTGGTGACAATTGAAATATGCGGCCCAGGTTGCTGCAGCACCACAAGCATCTGAACGTGTATAAATATTGATGGGTTCTGGGGCTTCTGTTCCCGTGGCAGCTCCCCAGGTTTTTAACTTGTTCTCTGCAAATATTTTCCGGAAATGATCTTTGGTCAGACCTTTACTTTTTAATGAGCTTAGTGCCGGATTTCTTGAATTAATGGTTGGTAATACCGCATCCTTGGTAACAGCTACCCACCACACACCTTTTTCTTTTTCTATCTCCGTGATTTCCCTTGAAAACATACCCAGATCGACTGTTCCGTTTAATGCATCCGTCATGCCTTTACCAGCTCCTCCTGCCTGTATGTCAAACTGTACTTCGGGGTGCATTTTTTTGTATTCCTCCGACCACTTTATCGTTAACGGATATAGCGCAAAAGCTCCGGACAGGCTGATCCTGTTTTCGTTTTTTCCCCCAGAACCACATTGGGTAAGTATAAACAAGGGAATAACCGAAATCAATAGCAATTTTAAGGTTTTCATTATTAATAAATTTATAAAGTCTATAGAATAAGTGTAGTAAAAATTATAATTTTTGATTTTTCAGATTGATGGTCTGATAAATAGTAAATCTCAGGACACTGACATTATTATATTTATTTCCGGACGATCGCTGCTGAAATATGTTGAGATAACCACCTTCAAGTTTTGTGGATTTGTGGACCGGAAAGCAGACACCGGCATACAGCCTGTTTTGATCAAAGATATTGTATACAACATCTTTGTCCAGGTTAAGCATAATTTCATCGGAAAGCTTAAGATCAAACAGTGCTTTTTCATCCGCATTTTTAAACATCGGAAAGCTGAACTGGAGCCTGTAGCGAAATCTGAGGGTAAAGTCATACCCGTCTGTCAGTTCAGTCCCTTCGTACTTATGGATAAATCGTTCTTCAAATCGATACCTGTGACTGACGGAATAGCTTTTGGATTTGTGTTTAAAGCTGAATTCCTGATGCGGACGAATCTCCGGGCGAACAAAGGATACTTCTTCAGAGCCATCATTTGGCATTGATTGCCGTAAATAGGTAATTCCCAGTCCGGCATTCCAGTTGCCGGAACTTTTAACGATCTGTATTCGCGGTATAAGCCAGTTTTGTTGCCGGTCCGGTCGGATAAATCTGCGATTCTCTATTTCTGTTGTTAAAGACCAGGAATCATCAAATTTAATTGTATTGAAATACCTGATCCAGAGAAGTTCGTCATAGGTGATTTGTTTGCCGTCCTGGGCGAATGACACAAAACAGACAAAAAGCAGTAGTGTAAGTATGGCGTATTTTTTCATTGTATATGTTTTAATATTTGCAAATATATATAAACTCTATCGAATAAGTAGAGTATAAAATAAAAAATATTTTTATTTGGATTTCAGTTTTTTCTCACGACGGATAATTGACGTTAGCGTTGCTTTTTTGAGTAGTTGAACGGTTTTATTGCGGACTTCCATAAAAACGTCTCGAATACCGCAGGATGATTCATCCTTACACTCTTCACATTTCTCATAGTATTTATAGGTAACACAGGGCAGGAGGGCAATAGGACCGTCAAACAGGCGCATTACTTCTGCTATATGCACATCATCAGGAGATTTCAGCAGGTAATAACCACCTCCTTTACCTTTTTTGCTGTTCAGGACCCCGGCGTTTTTAAGATCAAGAAGAATGGTTTCAAGGAATTTTTGGGGGATATTTTCCTCATTTGCAATGGTACTGATCAAAATAGGCCCGTTCCCGTATTCTTTGGCAAGGAATACCAGCGCATTGATAGCATATTTTGTCTTTTTGGATAGCATGAGAACAAATATACTATTTTAATTAATTTTTTCACATCCATTATTTGCGCGGCCGTGAAAACAGGGAATCTCACTTTTAATAACTATGCTCATCGAGCTTTGTCTTCCCTCTGAATACCCAGTATATGGCAATGGTATAGGAGAGTACAAAAGGGATCCCTATCATAGCCATTATGAACATTGTTTTAAGTGTTTTAATGGATGATGAGGCATTGTATATGTCGAGGCTATACGCAGGGTCGAGGCTTGATACGATCATATTCGGAAATATTCCGAGTGCAAACAGACTTATCAGGGCAACAATCGATAAAGTTGACGATAAAAATGCCTGTTGTTCATTCTTTTTAACAAGATTTCGGTGGATATTCAGTATAGCCAGAAAGTTCAGGATCACAATGATCCAGGCAATTACAGAAATGGCAATCTCATGTTCCAGGATCAACGGATGTTTTGCTGAGCTTCCTTTGATCAGTCCAAATGAGAAATTGGCTACCATTTGTGGATTCAATATCAGCGTGTACACTGTTATTATTCCGTACAAGGCAATAAAGACCCAAAATATCCTGAAGGCCCATTTTCGGATTTGTGACTGAAGTGTACCTTCGGTTTTCATATACAGATATACGGCTCCATGTAACGTAAAGAGGCACACATTAAAAATACCTGCCAAAAGGCTGTAAGAGTTGATTTGGTCCAGTAATGTACCTGCGTATTCTTTGTCCGGTCCTATCTTCATGCCGATAATTACATTTCCGATGGCAATACCAAACAGGAGAGAAGCCAGAATTGATCCTGAGGCAAATATGGTATCCCACAGATTGCGCCACCAGGTCATTTTTTCCTTACTCCGGAATTCCATGGCTACGGCTCTGAAGATCAAGGCGACAAGTAAAAGTTTGAAAGGGATGTAAAATCCAGAAAATGCAGTTGCATAGACGTCTGGGAATGCAGCAAACAGAGCCCCTCCCGCAGTCACAAGCCATACTTCATTACCATCCCACACCGGACCGATGGAATTCATCAAAATGCGTCTGTCGTGATCGCTTTTTGTGAACAGGTGCAAAGCGCCTACTCCCAGATCAAAGCCATCCAGAATGGCATATCCAATTAACAAACCTCCTACAATTAAGTACCATATAACCTGATAATCCATCTTACTTGATTTTCAAAAAGGTAAACAATTTTTCTTTTCGTGCATGATATCCTGCTTCCGGATCCGTATCAACACTATCCGGACCGTGTTTTATTTCTTTGTTTAAAACATAAATCCAGACAATAAATAACAAGATGTATATCAGCAGGAACATAATAATTGAGGATAGTACTTCTTCTGCCAGGACCGATTTAGACAAGGCATCACTTGTTCGTAGCAGCCCATATACGATCCAGGGTTGCCGGCCTGCTTCGGCTGAGATCCAGCCCAGCTGATTGGCGATTACCGGAAAGATCACGGAGATCATAAACACTTTGAGCAGCCATCTCGGCATATATTTTTTACGAATAAAGATGATCAGGATACCAAATCCGGTCAGGAAGATAAAATACATTCCCAGCATCACCATGGTATGATATGTCTGAAAGACCAGGGACACATTGGGCCAGTCAGACTTTTCAAATTTGTCCAGACCTGGGATCTCAAGATCGAAGTCTTCTCCGACAAGAAAACTCAGCATTCCGGGGATCTTGATGCCGGAGGTCGTTTCTTTTTCAGGGTCTGTTGTGCCAAGAATGTACAGGGGTACATTTGTATCTGTTTTATAGTGGCCTTCGTAAGCCGCCAGTTTCGCAGGCTGATATTCGGCAACTACTTTAGCATGAATGTGACCAAGGAAAGGTTGCGATGCAGAGGAGATAAATCCGACAAAAAGGGCGATGATAAACGATCGTTTTGCGATCTCGATGTGTTGTTTCTCCAGGAGATAATAGGCCGAAACACTTAAAACGAGAAAACTTCCCTGAATAAATGCGCCGCTGATCGTATGTGTAAAGCGGATCATGGAAGAAGGGTTAAAGACCATTTGCCAGAAATCCGTGATCTCT
>JBNKDZ010000477.1:0-1697 GCA_050288525.1 Cyclobacteriaceae bacterium | reverse complement strand
GGAGTGCGATCAAAGAATTTTAACCTCAGGCTAAGCAGGTGTTTGTATAATCGGATGCGAATATCTTTTATAATGTACTGGCCCAGCCAGCCGGAAAGGTATGTGTTGAGGTATTGGAAAAATCCTTCAATAGATAAAAGGACGATCAGGATGATAATAATTGTGAGCAATCCCTCATAATCTCCCAGGGCGACATGGTCATCAATAGCTACAGATACCAGGAACGGCCTGATTGGTGCCAGCACTCCAACAGCAACTGTAAGAAATACTACAGCATAAAATCTGAATTTATAGGGTTTTATAAATATATAAAGCCGCTGAAGCACCTTAAGATCAAATATTTTTCCGCTTGTTGTGTCTTTCTGCAAAATTTAAATAAATATATTTTCAGGATATTGGATTTCACTCAAATACAGTCCGCATGCGGGCACAGCCCGGCCTGCTGCTTTCCGGTCTTTCCGGTTTATGACATTTCGAACATCTTCCGGAGCAATTTTGCCTTCTCCGGCCATAAGCAACGTACCTACAATACTTCTAACCATTCCACGCAGGAATCGGTTTGCTTTTATGTAAAAATAAAGGATATCATCCTCCTGTTTCCATCGGGCATCAAATATTTCACAAATAAAATTATTCACATTTGTTTTAACTTTGCTGAACGATTGGAAATCCTGTTTGCCGAAGAGCAACCGTGTTGCCTTTTCCATTTCTTCCATGTTAATAGGTACATTGTATCTGTACGCCATATTTTTCATGAACGGATTTTTCGTCCGGAGGATCTTATACACATAGCTTCGTGAGACAGCATCAAACCGGGCACTAACATCATCCCGAACCGGCCGGATGGAATGAATGGCAATATCATCAGGTAATACAGCATTTAAATGAAACATAAAATCCTTCAAATCGATCGGTTTTTCAATATCCATATGAAAGTATTGCTTTAAAGCGTGCACACCCGTGTCCGTTCGGCCACTACCAGTAGTTCGTATGTCCTCCTTGAGTAACAGATGTAATTTCTCATTTATGACCTGTTGAACACTCAGGGCGTTGTCCTGAATTTGCCAGCCATGATAGTTTGTCCCAAGATACGATATTTCAAAAAGATACCTCAAAATTGTTTCTTCAATCCTGCAAAGATATATGATCTTAACGATCAATTACAGATTCAGTCGTATTGAATTATTATTTTTTATGATGATTTCAAAAACATAAAATTTTTATTGTAGGTGGAATTCTGCTTATTTTGCATCCTCAAAACCAGAAAACTATGATACAACGTATACAATCACCACTCTTACTAGCTGCAGCAATATGTCTTTCTCTGATCCTTGTCTATCCTTTTTGGGAAAAGACCAATCAGGAAGCAACAAAAAAAATTGAGGTATCTGCATATTCAGTTCAAACACTTGAACCTGGAGCTGAGGTCGGATCGTGGGAGATTCGGGAGGAGAAAAGCGTAATTTATTTTGCTGTTGTCGGTGCTGTAACTGCCTTGATTGCTTTAATTACCATATTTCTTTTTAAAAACAGGTTGCTGCAAATGAAACTTGTGGCGCTGAATGCTTTGCTGATTATGGGGATGATTGGAGGATCTTCCTATTTTATTTATCAGTGCGAGAATGCTTTAGGAATGGAAATTAAAGGGACGTTTTTGCCGGGTTATTATTTGCTGTTCTGGGGTTAACGGTGATTGC
>JBNKDZ010000476.1:0-3293 GCA_050288525.1 Cyclobacteriaceae bacterium | reverse complement strand
CACAACGTAGGGCTATGACCTATAGGCCTTATCCCTTATGTATTTTTAGATCAATCTAGTAAATTTATTATCTTATTGAAAGAGGTAGTGGAAACATGCGTATAAATCTCTTTTATTCAGGGAAACTTGTCCCAAGGCCTTGTGACGTAGGAATCTCCATCTGTTTGTAATAGCACCAGCATTTTGCTGTCCTGGTCTCCTATTGTCTTAAACAGAATTTTCAGAATTATAGAATTACTGAATGGCTTATAGTCTTAGCATCCTACGCTTTCCTTGCTCCTTTTTCCTTCGTATTATCTTGTAATTCCCCCGACAAACCGATTATTTCGCATTCGAATATGCTAATGAAAGATGTCTGTTCCGTATATCGATATCCATACTCATACCCGGGCTGCTGAAACAAGCAGGATCATTTCAATCCAAAATGGACTGTTTGATGTATTTCCTGCAGCGATTACGGAGGATATTTCGCTGGGTATTCATCCCTGGGTGCTCGGGAAAGTCGATACGGAGGATCTTCTTGCGAAAATTGAAGCTGAATTAGAAAATCCGTTCGTAAAAGCGGTGGGTGAATGTGGTCTAGACAAAACCATAGATACCCCCATGACAGATCAGGAGAATATTTTCATGTGCCAGATCCTGCTATCCGAACAATACAACAAGCCGATGATCCTGCATTGCGTGAAAGCATACAACGAAGTAATCCGGATACGTAAGCAACTGTCTCCGAAGTGTTCGTGGATTTTGCACGGGTTTAATGCCAACCGGATCCTGGCCGGACAATTGTATGATCATGGCATACTCCCTTCGTTCGGTGCCGCCCTCTTCAACCCGAAATCAAAGGCTGCCGGGGTATTGGCGGAGTTAAAAGACGAGACTTTTTTTCTCGAGACGGATGACAGTACCTATACCATTGAAGATGTATACAAACAGGCTGCCGGGATCCTGAATATTTCGGTGGAAGCGTTAAAAATAAAGCTATTTGAAAATTATAAAGGCATTTTTGGATGAATGACGGATTGTGGTACGCCCGGACGGAGTTGATTGCCGGAAGCGAGGGAATAGAACGGTTGAACAAGGCGCATGTGCTCGTTGCCGGTCTGGGTGGTGTTGGGGCTGTGGTGGCGGAGACGCTGGTACGGGCAGGGATCGGGACGATCACCCTGGCTGATTCGGATGTGTTTTCGGTAAGCAATAAAAACAGGCACATCTACGCTACGGATAAAACGGTTGGCAAAAGCAAAGTACAGATCGTCACACAAAAGCTGAAAGACATCAATCCGGAGGTCGTCATACACACCCTCGAAGACTACCTCATTGACGACACCATCCACGAACTGCTGGATGCCCATACCTATGACTATGTCGTGGACGCGATCGACACGTTGTCTCCAAAAGTCTTTTTCATTTACTACTGCCTGAAAAAAGGCTTTCCACTCGTAAGCTCCATGGGTGCCGGCGGCCGGATCGATCCTGCACAGGTCAGCATCGGCGATATTTCGGAGTCGCATCATTGCAAGCTGGCCAAGTACGTCCGGAAAAAACTGCACAAGCTGGGCGTCGACAACGGCTTCCAGGTAGTATACTCCCCCGAAGAAGTTCCCGACGAACGCTACGAGATCGTCTCCTCAAAAAACAAACGTACGGTAGTAGGCACGATTTCGTATATGCCGTGGGTGTTTGGATGTTTTGCGGCTTCTGTGGTGGTGAGGGAGGTTGTGAAAGGTTAGGAACAAGGAGCAAGAAACAAGGAACAAGGAATTTGACACACATTTGTCACCAGCCAATCTTAACACTTGCTTTTTTCATATTTGTCAATAAGTTCTTCCAATTCAATTAGTTTGTAATAGCAACAAAACTTTGACCTACTAGTATCTGCTAAATCAGAAGTATTATCCTTTAACCAATCAATGAAAGGTTTGGTTAGATGTGTGTTTAAGATATTTGCCACAAAACAACCCACTTAAAGCTAGATGAATTGCTTCAATAATGGTAGATTAGCTTCATTATCACCATCAAGAATATTAATACCACTGTTTAAAGCAAGCTTGAAAGAGCCTTTAAAGATTTTAAAATTCTCGATATGGATTTTAGTGATATGCATTATTCAGTTTTTTTATAATTGATTTCAGGTTCAGCCGCCATATCCAAATTATCGAACTTTTCTTCTACCTCTTTAACAGTAACCTGCCCGTTCATAAGCATGGGCAATAACCAATCACGAAGGGAAGCGAGTTGTTGGTTTTGTTTTTGTGTCTTAGATATTCTTGTAATTATTGGTTGTAAGAATGAATCAAATTTCTTAAGTAAAGTATTAGGTGGAATTTCTGTCTTATACCACTTTAATCCATCCATGTTTAAATGTAATACTAAAGTTCCTGATGCAAACCATTTAATATAATCATGGTAATAATTTGAATTAAAAAGAAACATCATAAAAGAATTGGGTAATTCTTTTGAAATAATTTTTGCTATGTCCATTGAAAAAACAAGGTCATTATCATTATAATAACTTGGAACCAATATTGATTTACCAATTATATCAGCGCTCCTAGTTACATCTGTTGCTGCAATTAATAAATCACCTTGCTTAATCAAATGTTTTTCAGAATAATTACCAGAATATGTTTTAATGCCTTCAATTTTATATGTGCCATTTAAGTTGAAGGAGTTTAAGTTTATCATAGGTATACCATCACCGACAATTTCAGAGCTTTTATAAGAAATACCTCTTTGAATATTAATGTACTTACTTAACTCATTCACTTCCCACCCCTCAGGAATTTCCCTTTTTAGTTCTTTGTTGTACACCATTTTGCCACCCGATAATTTGTAGGGTTTGCCTTGTTCGTCAGGAAAATCGAATTGTACAAACCAATAATCGTACAGGGTTTTCGCCATTGCCTCCAACTCAACATTGATGCGGTTGTTGAGTTCTATTTTGGCATCGAGGGAGGAAAGAAGTTTAGATATTTGACTTTGCACATTTAAAGGTGGTACTTTAAATTTTAAATCACGAACAGCATCTTTAGTTATTGTTTTTGTTGTAGTACCATTTGCAAACCTTTTTATATAATCTTCATTTTGGTGCATTATATAGTACATAAACCTTTGGTCAAGAAGCTTATTGAATCTTATCAAAAAAAGATTCATTGCTAATGAAACAGGTCTTTGCAAATCAGGCATTATGTATACAGAACCAGGATTAGCTATTTTATTCATAACTATATCATTCGGCTGAACTTTTGATTTTGATAAAAACTCATACTCGTACTCATTTAAATAGATTAAAT
>JBNKDZ010000475.1:0-3596 GCA_050288525.1 Cyclobacteriaceae bacterium | reverse complement strand
TTGTGGAGAATGCTTATACCATGTAGTTCTATTTCTAATTGTAGCAATCTTAATCCACAAATTGTTACCCTTGGCTATTTTGTGGAAATAATCAATAAGATCAGGTTGATCAACTCTGGATATGTGATATAAATCATCAAGAAATAAATAGGCATCATTCCCTCCAATCTTATGTAGATCAATAAATAGACTCCGGAAATCTAGTATCTTCCTTAACAGATATTCTTTTTTACTTCTCTTGAATTCCTCTTGAAGTTCAGTGTTCTTTGAGTTGCTAAGTGCTTCAGATATCAATGCTTCAACATTAACCTGGTTTGTTCCAATATTGGTTGAAAGTTTTGTTGAACGTTCAGAACTATCACGATCAATTAAAATTTTCTTCAAATTTGCATTATCAGTAAGATGGAGTTGTTCAATAAGAAGATTAACTTCTTCATCAAACTTGAATTTTAACTTTGAAAATTCTCTTTTCTTTTTTGACTCTTTTTTTAAAATCCACAGAGTATACCAAATCCTTTTATCTTGTCCTGATTCAATCCGCTTTGACAGCCAATCAGAATATTTCGAGAAAGTAGCCAATAAAACACTAATAATAATATCCGGGTATTGGTGACCTTTAAATGGTTCAAGGTCGACAAAACCAACTGGGTTGTTGTTTTTAAATAAATCACTTTCCGCTTTATAGATTAAACTACTTTTTCCAGAGCCCCTCCTTCCAAAAATAATATGATGCCACTTACTCAATGTCCTGCGTAAAGTTCCTTCAGCAGGTTCAATGAACCTATCGACATTTCCCTTATTTGCTCTAGTTCCTTCTTCTACTAGTGTCGCAAGCTCGTCTACTCGATCATTGAGAATTTCTATCATTTCATTCTTCTATTTAACAGTAAATTGTAATCCCCGACTCTCTATATCAAATAGATTTGAAAAGGGATTAGATGGAATCCAAAAGCTCATTTTAGTAAAATTTAAGTATCATCAATTTTTTACTAGCTATTTAAACCTAGTATATTGTTTAGCTTTAGTCAAAATTCAAGCTTACCTATACATCATTCCTAAAAGCAAAAAGCCATTCCATCAATTAAATATACAAAATAAATCAAATAAAGAACAACAACCTTTCATCATAACATCACGAAGAAGCCCTAATTAACACCAACATAAAAAACATTAGCCCGCAACAATCTCTTATAAACTTACAAATAAATAACAGCCAATCCCCATAAAATTCACCCAATTTTCATGAGAATCCACAACCCTCCCCAAAAATAAAAGGCCCAGATTATGTATCCGGACCTTGTGATGATTTTTTATATTTTCAAACCGATGGGTCGTAACGGTTTTTGATATGGACGTATCGTAAATCCCGATTTAGACACGATGTGTCATGATTTTTTTATTTACGACATATCGTGATTACCAAAATCAGACGCAATGAATCGCGTCTCTACGGTTATTCGGTTTTTTTGAATTCTTTGGTTTCTTTTGTTTTGACCAAATCGCCGTCTTTCAGGCGCTTGGATACTTCAACAAAGGGACCGCTGATGATCTTCTGGCCTTCTTTGATGCTGTCGCCTAATATCTCGATGTTTTCGAAATCGCTGATGCCTGTTTTTACTTCTGTCATTTTGGCTTTTCCATCCTCAAAAAGGAATACAACTTCCTTGATCTCGTCTTTCTTTTTGGCTTTTGTGGTTCCCTCTTCCGAATCATCAAACTCCTCAGGTCCGCGACGTTCACGTCCGCCATCCGGTCCTTTTAAATCCGCACCTGGACTACGTGTGGTCACAGAAGCAAGTGGTATCGCCAATACATTGTCCTTGACATTGGTAATGATGTCCACGCTGGCGGTCATGCCGGGACGGAAAGGTGAAACGATGTCTTTGTTTTCCATCAGGTCCTTGTAGGAGTCGTTCAGTACTTTTATACGCACCTCAAACTCCGTTACGGCGTCTGCTGAAGATTTGTCGTTGGCGGTATTGGCAATCAATCGTACCACACCTTTGAATTTTTTGCCGGTATGGGAGTAGGAATCCACATCAATGATGGCGGTATCTCCTTCGGTTACTTTGATGATGTCATTCTCATTCACATCGACACGTGCTTCCATCTTGGTAAGGTCGGCGATACGGAGCATTTCGGTACCGGACATCTGAGCCGTTCCTACAACGCGTTCACCAAGTTCGACAGACAGTTTGGATACAATACCTTTTATCGGCGCTGTGATAATGGTAAACCGCAGGTTCTCAGTAGCTTCCTTAACACTGGCCTGGGAACTTGCCACGATATACTGAGCGGCCTTTTCGCTTTCTTTGGCTGAGATAAGATCGTTTTGTGCTACTTTATAGTTTGCCTGCGACACTTCGAAGTCGGCATCCGAAAGCACTTTCTGGTCGTGCAGATCCTTGTTTCGTTTAAATTCATTCTCTGAACGTACCAGCTGGGCTTCTGCGCGCGCCACCCGGGCTTTTGCTTCTGCCAGGTTGGCCCGTTGCTGGTTCAGGTTGGCCTTAGCTCTTTCAAGAGAAGACTGATAAATATCGGGTCGTATTTTCAGAAGCAACTGCCCTGTTTGTACGGAGTCTCCCTCCTCAACATGAAGCTCGATGATCTCCCCTGACACATCAGGACTAATCTTCACTTCATATTCCGGCTGGATCATCCCGGAGGCGCTCACCTTCTCTACGATGGTGGTCTTTTTTACCTCCGACACTTCCACTTCTGTTTCGTCCGGTCCACCTATCCAGCCTGCCTTGTTCCCAACTACTACAAACACTATCAGTGCACCAACTATTCCCAGCAGGATGTATATTAACCTATTCGATCTGTTTTCTCTTGCCATGTTTATTTAAAGAGTTAAAGGGTTCCCTAAATAGAAATCTAGTATTTTCAATTTAAAAATATAATCAAACTTTGCCTGCACCAGGCTGGATTTTGCTGAAAACAGGTTAAAACTGGCTACCTGGTAATCTACAAAATCAGAAGCTCCGAGGTTATAGCTTTTTTCCGTAGCCCGGAAGGATTCTTCCAGTGCTTCGACCTGTTTCTCCGCAGCTCCGAATACCTTTGATGCTGCCTGAGCATCTTTATATGCAGATTCTATATTCTGACGCAATACGTTTTTTCGTTCCTGTGAATTGATTTCAGCCCTGTCTCTCTCGATACGTGCACGCTGAATGTCGGCACGTGTACGGCCGCCGTTAAATACCGGAATGGACAGATTAAAGCCGACGGACTGGGTGAAGTTGTCATCCCATTGTTGGGGAATCGTATAGCCATCCATGATATCATACCCTGATCCTGTTGTCGGATTTGACATTACGATCTGGGCAGGATCATTGGCGAGATACCCGATTTCCTGTGCCGGTATAACTACTTCGGTACCATTGGGAACCATACGTTCCCGGTCCTGTGCACTTGAATAGTTTGTTCCCAGGTTTCCTGACAAGGATAACGTCGGCCATTGAGAGCCTTTGGCTATTTTGTACCCTAATTCAGCACTTTCGATACGCCTGTCGGCAGCTTTGATCTCGGGCTGGATCTCGGTGGCCTCATTATAAACATCTTGAGAAGATTTCAGGATCATCTGATAATTC
>JBNKDZ010000474.1:0-3445 GCA_050288525.1 Cyclobacteriaceae bacterium | reverse complement strand
TAACTCATGTCATCATTATTCAGTAATTGAACCACTTTATTTTTATTATGAACATTAACATCGAAAAGCCAATAATAAAATATACTGCTGTATTATTTACTTCGTCTGCTTTAACCAACGTATAAATAATAGCTCCATTTGACAAAATTGAGACAAATAAGCGTATCAACTAAAATTTTAATTGATTTTTTTAAGTGTATTCATTTTTTCATTTTTCTGAATCACTAACAAACATTTCTTTTTCAAACCACTCCTAACCCTTTGCCCTATGCGCTATGCCATCTACAAATTCACACTCAGCGAATTATTAGTAACACGAAACAACGAAGAAAACCCGACCCGGACACCAAAGTTCTGGTATTTGCCATTCATAAAGGATGTCACCGCTTCCAGTTTGAAAACTTTTAACACATTATCAAAGGCGATACCTGTTTCAAAATAGTTGCCGGCCTGTGAGGTATTCAAATAATTAACATATAGTGATTCTCTTATGCCTGATTTACGGATCCCGTCAAAATGAGTAAACAACAGCTTTGAAGGATTATACTGTAAAAACCCTGACAAATAGCTATCCCGTGTGCTGTAAGTGTAATAATCCAGCATTCGGTATTTACCCAAATCAGCGCCGGGAGCGAAAATGGTTTGATTGCCGTTGAAATGATGAAAATCCATTAAGTATTGAGGTTTGGAGCTAACAAACCCACCTGTTTCAAGCCGAACATCCAGATTGTTCCTTCCCAGTTCAACACGTGTTACACCACTCACAGACACATGATGGAAGTCTGCTTCACCCCCAACACTTTTTAATCCTCCGGTATAACTCAGTTCAAATTCCGGGGTTCGGTTGATCTGGAACAGATTATCATTGCGCAAACCAAACGTTTTTCCGGGTGTATAGCGTATTGAGCCGGTAACAATCATCGCTTCATGCTCCGGAAAGCTTGCATTACCGATCTCAATGTTTTCTGGTGCATTGGGAGAAAAATCCCTGTTTTTCACATCGATCAATGTGCAACTCGTTGTGTTAAATAATTCCTTCCGTTTGCTCCATTCAGCCCCGGCATTTATCCTGAAGACACTTGACAGATCTTTGGAAATCTGTGCTTTAACGAATTGTTTCTCATAAAGTTTTATATAATTCCTTTCTGCAAATACCGAATACAGGGTATTGACGAATGGAGAGATCGGATTGCCCGAATTGATCTGGTAAATATATCTTCCTCCTAAAAAATGCAGGTCCGTTCGTTGCATCCGGGGACCAAAACCGTAATCGAGCCCCATGGTCGCATACAATTGTTTACCTGAGAATCCGTAGCGGGCACGCGGATAAATCTTCAGCCATTGTTTGTTTTCAAAGGTTTTGGTTACAGACAGGCCGCTTTCCAGATACCACCCTTCCACGGTATTAAATTGTGTTTTCATGTTTTCAATGGAAAAATGTGCCTTCTCCCCTATTTTGTAGCGTGCTCCCATAATCAAATGACCGGGAGAAAAACCTGATCTGTCTTTCCTGGTAAGGGTATCCCCTTTTTCTTCCCGGGCATGTACCTCCGCCAGGCTGTCCATCCAGATATAGCCTTTGATCTCATCGTTATTTAAGGGTATTGGCCGTTTTTGTATCCAGTATGAGGAATCCTTCTTGTATGCCATAGAGTCGATCTGAAACGTTTTATTCAGAAATATCTGAGGTTCTTTCTGATCGGCTCTTTCCTGCTTTTCATAGGACTTTAGTACTGCCTTCAACTCTTCAGTGGTTAATTCTTCTCCTTCCTGAAGCTTGCTCATAGCAGTGGCCTGTCTTTTCGTTTTGTCATCCAGTATTTCAGATTTCTCGTCGATCAGCACAAGTTCTTTCGGGAGATCCGGATTTACCTCCACGTAATAATCTGATACGGAGGCCAGATAGGTATATTCGAAAGCTACACCGAAAATCTTGCCCTCCACGAATATTTTATGTGTTACCGGCAGCCAGACATTATCCACGATCGGCTTATATATCTGTTCAAAATTCACATTTATACCTTTTATCGTGATGTTCAGATCCAGGCTGTGTACACAGAAATAGTCTTCCACAAAGCTTATTGTCCCCTCGAATGTTTCTTCATTTCGCACCCTGGGGATTACCTTGATTTTACTGATCTCATAATCACCTTCTTTAAAACTTCCCATGTATTTAAAGCGATACCAGGCAAAAGCCTTCGGAGATAAAGGTGAAATTACATTTCCTGTTCGGGTGTCATAAATATTTCCATTGATAAACTCCATCGGATCTGTCTTGCTTTCCGGTCCTGAAGTTCGTACTGAGATCACCTTTTCTTTGACAATATTGGGTCTGCGGTATTGAACAATGCTGTAGGATTCGGATAAAAACAGTTTTGTCGAATCTATGCCTTCTTTTTTCATCGCTCCCCTGATAAAAAACGGCACACTCAACACACGCCCTTTTCCTTTCAGATAGATCATGGCGGAGGAAGTATCGACCTGGTTAAGATGATATTCTGCCTTGGCAATCGCCTTTCGCATAATGGCATAGGCGGGATCTTCATTCTTATCCGACACTACAATATTTTTCAGCATTATGGTCTGACCCGGCAAGACAATATCCAGAAGGATCGGATCTGTGTTTACATGGACTTCTTTTTCAACGGATTCGTATCCCAGAGACTGAAACACAAGGTGATAGGAACCTGCCGGCAGGTTTAGCGTATAAAATCCTACATCATTGGCGACAGTACCTGTACCTAGCTCCCTGATATAAACTGTAGCATACGCTAACGGCCCGGATTTTTCATCGGTGATCTTCCCGCTGACCTGTGTATTTTGTGATGGTTGTGATTGTGCCCATGATAAAGAAAAAGTTAATAAAACAAGGGCTGTGCAATAGATTTTTTTCATTTTTTAATGATTGAAGTAAACAACGTTTTATTTCGAATAGGATCTACCAATGCACATAACATGTTTTGCAAATAACTTAAAACGTACATGATTTTTCAAAATAAAGTATTTGAGTGGCGATATTCCTATGTCAACCACCATAAACATCTTTTTATCGCAGTCTTTTAAAAAAAAGTAAAAAAAGGTATATTTATCACAATCAAACACCTACTACAAACCATACAATGGCCAAAAAACCTTCACCGGATCTGGATGCTTACCTCAGGATTGCACTAAAGATTATACTTTTAATCTTCATACTATCCCTGATCATATTCTTTATTTATTCATTATTTGACGGACAAACCTGGAAGGATAAAGCGCTTGCCAGTGGCATATCCTTATCGGGAATATCCGGAATAATATGGTTGTACATCAAATTTGACATGCTGACCATTGCTATGAAAAACCCTAAAAACCTGAATGACCAGACCGTACTGAAAATCCTTGAATCCAAAAGCAATTCATAAATATGGAAAACGAACAACTATACAAATCCCTTAAGCGAAGA
>JBNKDZ010000473.1:0-3833 GCA_050288525.1 Cyclobacteriaceae bacterium | reverse complement strand
CAGTAACGGTTTGGTAGATTGCTGTGCTAATACCGTATAGGTGTTTTCTTCCTGATTGATATGGCTGATTACGCCGGATTCGAGACCCAGAAAATCAAGTCCGAGTTTTAAGGCTTCATTAAGCTGATCATTAACGGATTTTCCGGTTATTGCACCGATTTCATTCAACGCTTTTAAGGCTTTATGCTGATGTAAAAGTTTTTCTTCAGCTTTTTTTATTTCAGTGATATCCTCAAACGTGACAATGTAATAATCGATCTCATCAATGATCTCATCAATTACCGGTATGCAATGTATATTCAGCCATCGATACTCGTTCACCACCGTATGTAAAATTCCCAGCTTAAAATCCAGGATCGGCACATTGCTTTTCAGGGATAAGGCTATCGGACACTGATCATCCGGGATAATATCTCCGTTCATATCTACAGGTTTCCATCTTGAAGACATGTTGGTGATCTTTTTCAACTGTTTACAGGGCATCCCAAGTATTTCTTCCGCAGCTACATTTGCATCAAACACAATTCCGTCTTTATTTATATATATGACTCCCTGACGCATAGCTGTAAATAACGTAGAATGTTTTGCCTGCGATTTCCTTATGGCAGCTTCAGCCTTCTTACGTTCCGTTATATCTATTTGGATGGCAATAAACTGGATGAGCTTTCTTTCCGGTGAGAATATTGGTGTCACAATCAGTTCTGACCAGTAAGGCCTTCCGTTTTTAGTGTAACTTAAGATCTCCTGTTTGAAAGGTTTTTTGCTTTTTATGCCTTTTTCTATCTGGTCGATGTGATCAATGTCGGTCTCTATGCCGAAAAGTTCAGTCATCGGTTTGTTGGATATGTCAGAAAGGGTATATCCTGTCAATCGTTCAAAGCCTTCGTTTACCCAGAAAACGCGTGATCTGGAATCCGCAATTGCTACTCCGTTGTTTGTTTTGCTGGCAACAAGCGATAGCTGTTCCAGTTGCTTTTCTTTTTTCTTTTGCTCCTCAATATCCTGGACGATCGAAAGAATCTGATCTCTGCCATTTTTGTCCTTGTAAAGAATTCCATTTAGCAGAACAGAGAATCGCGAACCATCCTTGCGTATATACTCCTTCTCATAAGGGCCGTATTTCCCTGATAAATGCAACTGATCAAGTGTTTGGAGATCCTGGTCATGGTATTCTTTGGGCGTGATTTTTTGATAATCTGTGTTGAGAAATTCTTCTTTGGTATATCCTGTGGAGTTGAGCAATGCTTCGTTGATGTCGATGAATTTGCCTGTCTCAAGATCATTCAACGCAATGCCAACCGGACTTAAATTGTAAATACTCCTGAACTTTTCAACGTTTTCCTGAAGGCTTTTTTCAAGATTTTTAACCTCCGTTATGTCTTGCCGTGTACCGTACATCCATAACCTCAGCCCTTCTTTTGTCCATGATAATATTTTTCCCCTGTCATGTACCCAAATGTAATGCCCCTCTTTATGGCGGATTCTGAATTCTATCTGATAGAACTCCGTTTTGCCTTTGAAGTGGTTAAATAAGGCATCATTAAGTTTTCTGATATCATCCGGATGAACAAACTTCAACCATGTTTCAAAGGATTCGGATAATAGCTCTTCACGCGAATAACCGATCATGTTGGCCAGACGATCATTGAATATCATGATTCCCGTCTGGATATTCCATTCCCAGGTACCCATATTTGTACCTGTTATGATATTGTCAAGCCGTTGACGTTCTTTCTGCAGATGGGTCTTTGTGTTTTTTTGGTCGGTGATATCGAAATAGATATCAATATATCCTGTTAACTTATTATTTTCTATATAATTGGGGGCACCACTTAAAAGAATCCACTGATCATGTCCTGTACGATCTTTGGTTAACAATTCATAATTGTAGTATTTGCCTTCGGACCTCAACTGCAAAATTTCTTTTTTTAGTCCTTCCTTATCCGGGGTTGAAAACAATTTAAGGGATTTCTTTCCGGCGATTTCTTTCGAATCCAATCCGGTTATTTTTGTGATTCCATGATTTGAGAAAAGAATATGATCATCCATGTCAATCTCAATGAGGCCCATATTCATGTTTGATATAATATTGCGGTATTTCTCTTCCTGGAGCCTAATCTGTTCTTCCTTTTTCTTCCTTTCTGTGATGTCCCTGGAGATGGCAATTACATAACCGGTGTTGTCTATGGTTATATGTTTTACAGTTACTTCTACTGGTATAATCTCGCCGGTTGACTGATGGATGTTTTCACCTTCAGCAATTAAAAACTCTCGATTTTTTAATTCTTCAATATGCTTTTTCCAAATGCCTTTCCCCTTAAGTTTTTTTTCGAAGTCTTTAACATTGTATTTCCCGGCTTCATGGGCAGGTATGCCAAGGCGTTTGCTTGCAACCTCATTAATATACAGTAGCTTCCCATTCTCATAAGATACCTGCACAGCATCAGATGAGCTGTTGATGAGGTTTTTAAACAGTGTCAGTCTCGAATTATTCTCATGGAGATTAATTTCAGCTTCCTTCTGCTTGCTTATATTGTTTAGATAAATGTTTATATGCTGCCCTGTTTTGGATAAACTGGCTTTTACAAGAAAATGCTGATGCTTGTTCAGTAACTCAAATGAGGTATGCCTGTCAGTATCCTTAACTTTTATAGCTATGTACCTTAGTACAGTGTCAATAGCTCTTTTTTTATCTAAAACTACCGGGTTCACTATAAGTTCGGCAGGTTTATTCATCAGCATAATATGTCCGCTTCGGTCAATACGGAAAACAGGATCCGGATTTTCGAGATGGAACAGAGCCATTTCCTCGAGTTTTTTGGTGTTATCAGACCGGTCAATGGCTCCGGCTATGTTATTTGCAAAACTTTTTAATATATGTAATTCGTCATCGTGCCAGATCCTTTCATCTGCACTGTCTTCATATCCGATAAAGCCCAGCAGTTCCTTGTTTCGGTATATGGGCGTCATTAGTATTGATAAAACACCCTGGGAATCCAGGAGCTCTCTTAACGGTGATCCTTTCGGAATATCGGATACTATTTTATTTAGTGGCTTGTTGTTTTTTATATCCTCCAAAGCATCACCCAGTATGCTGAGTGGTATATTTTGTAACAGGGGATTATCTATTTGTGGTTTTATATTTCGTTTCTTCCATTCATTTTTTATTGAGGTGATCGTCCCTCCAACTTCATTTTTTCTGCTTTCAAGAAAGTAAATCCTGCCAACATCAACCGCCTTTCCAAGAATATTCAGTGATTTCTGTATGGCATCAGAAAGGTCGGGATTTATCAATAACTGTTCGGTCGCCATGGATATACCCCGCAGCATTTCCTGGTATCTCATAAGCCTTTCTGTAGATTTTTTTCTGTTAGTTATATCCTTGCATTTAAGAGTTAGCCGGTTGGAACCGCTCTGATCCTTCAGGTCTGTGAAATCGATTTCAAGATGTTTCCATGAGCCATCCTGACTCCTGAACATATACTCCTGTTCGTGCAGGTGCGGGTGAAGTAGTTGGTTGTTTATCTTTTTTATTACGGAATTTTTATAGTCGTGATGTATGATGTCAAGAAGGTTTAGTCCAAAAAGCTCTCCGGATGGATATCCGAGTATCTCATGAACGGAAGAATTATTATACAGGATTTTGCCATTATAATCAACAACAAAAATAATCTCAGGTTCAGACCCTGTCGAATCCTTGTAAAGGCTGCCGTTTTGACGGCTATTTTTAAGGCAGGAAACTTGTTTCATCACTTAATCCATTACTTCACAATCCTTTTAGCACTTAATCGTGAGAGATCCTTCTTTTAATAATCTACTCAGTTAAAATTAAA
>JBNKDZ010000472.1:0-2750 GCA_050288525.1 Cyclobacteriaceae bacterium | reverse complement strand
GTTATTAGTTGGTTATAATCGGACGCAAAAGTAATAATAAATTTTACAACTCATATATCAAATCAGCTATTATTCTAAAAATACAATTTTAAAAATATTTAGTGCATTCTTTGAAGCGGCATGGTCATACATCGCGGTCCTCCAAGGCCTCTGGACAACTCGGAAGAACTTGTTTCAATAACTTCAACCCCTGCTTCTTTCAAGGCTCTGTTGGTGAATTTGTTACGGTCGTAGGAAATGACACGTCTGGGACTGATGGCGAATACATTTGCGCCGTCGTACCATTGTTCTCTGGAAGAATAGTCCGGATTTCCGTCTCCTGTTTCTATTACTTCCAGGAATGGGATTTCTTTTTTTAATACAGTTGTGATAGACTCCTGAATAACTTCTTTGTGCAGGATCACATTTCCGAAAGCATCTTCTCCATCGTTTCGGTATACGCAGGTTTGGAGGATAGATTCCATGGCATCCGGATAGGTGACAATAAGATTTTCGTCAATGATGGTAAATACCGTATCGAGGTGCATAAAATTCCGTTTTGGAGGCAGATCCACCTGATAGATGCGTTCCACCTGTCCGGCTTTCAGAATTTGTTTTGCTACCGCTTCAATCGAGGCTTCTTCCGTTCGTTCCGAGCAACCGATCGCAAGGGCCTTATCTGACAGTACAATAACATCTCCTCCTTCAATGGATGTGTCAGCTGAAGAACCGTTTTCCGGAAAAATAGTATTGTAATCATCTTTAAACATAGGATGGTTCTCAAATATGGTCCTCAAAAGATCCGACTCTCGTTGGCGGCCGGAAAATTTCATGTTACTAAAGATGATGCCGGATTGTACAATAGCTGCCGGATCGCGCATAAAGTACAGGTTCGGACAGGGAGGAATGATGTAACCTGTGTCTTTTAAATCATCGAGTACACGATGGCTGAACTTCTTCCTGAGTTCTTTTACTTTTATACCGGCAATCAGGATCGTGGAACATTCGGAAGTAGAATACCGGGCAAGAATATCATCTGTTAGAGGATCCAGTTTGAGTTCAGATAGTGCTCCCAAAAAGATATTCCTTCTCAATTCCTTGTCAAGCAGTACATCAATCAAAAGATCCTGCAACCGGAAAACCTGTGCTCCGGTGCTGTTCCGGATAATTTCCGTAAAGGTATCATGTTCCTCCTGCATCACTTCAAGAAAGGGCACATCTTCAAACAGCAATTCACTTGTATTGTAGGGAGTTAAGCGCTCAATCTCGTGACCGGGCCGGTGGGTAATGACTGCTTTCAGCTTGCCATATTCCGAATTAAGCTTCAGATCCATGTCTTTTTTCTATTAAGTTGATGACTTTTTGGAGTTCAGTTTTGTCTGTTTCATCAAAATTCGCCTTTTTTTCGCTATCAACATCTAAAATCAGAAATACTTCTTCATTTTTAAATGCAGGAAGTACAATCTCGGATCTTGAATGTGAGCTACAAGAGATATGTCCCGGAAACGCATCAACATCAGGAACAATAACCGGCTCTTTTTGTTTCCAGGAATATCCGCAAACGCCTTTTCCATATTGAATTCTGGTACATGCTATGGGACCCTGGAACGGGCCCAGAACAAGCTCATGATCCCTGACCAGGTAAAAACCAACCCAAAGCCATTGAAAGGTTTCTTTTAGTGCGGCGGTGATATTGGCAAGATTGGCAATAAGATCATTTTCCGTTGCAATTAAGCCTTCCAGTTGAGGTAGTAATGCTTCATAGCGACCTTCTTTTGACGACCCGGAAATTTTTATTTCTTCTGCCATTTATGCATTGTTGTTAAAGTAAATGAGCTCATCTCCCATAATTGTTTCTCTGTCAACCATCCCGGCATGAATAAGTTTAGGCGCCGATATCCCGTTTCCGAAACACTGACCAGATCTGAATATCCTGGCTTCATCCCAAAGGGAAGCATTTATGAAGGTATTCAGAGTAGCTGTTCCTCCTTCAACGATCAATGAGAGTATTTTTCGATCGTACAGATCCGCAAGGAGCTCTTCCATAAAGGTAACCTTACTACATTTAACATGCATCAGGTTGTCTGCTTTTTGATCTTTGTGAAGGTTGTAGCAGATTGTTGGTATCGATCCGTCAAACAGTTTTAATGGGCTGTTTTCAAGTTTAAGATGATGGTCGATAACAATACGCATAGGATCTTTCTCTTCCCAATCACGAACGTTCAGAGCCGGGTCATCATGTAGCGCTGTATTTTTACCCACCAGTATGGCATCTTCTTCAGCACGCCATTTATGTACAAGTACCCTCGAATAGGGGTTAGAAATCCATTTTGAGTCATAATTTTCACGGGCGACAAATCCATCAGCCGTCTCAGCCCATTTCAGGATGATATAAGGTCTTTTTTTGTTGAAAAAAGTGAAAAACCGTTTATTAAGCTCAAGCCCTTCATCCTTTAAGAGATCCGTTTCGACCTCAACACCTGCATTACGTAATATTTCTATTCCTTTTCCGGCAACCAGTGGATTCGGATCCACATTTGATATGATAACCTTTTTTACTTTTTTTTCAACAAGCAGATCGGCACACGGAGGTGTTTTCCCGTGGTGTGCACAAGGCTCCAGGGTGACATATGCCGTACTTCCGGCAAGTAATGCAGGGTCGCGAACATCCTTAACAGCATTTACTTCCGCATGGGGTCCGCCATATTTCCGGTGATATCCTTCTCCGATAATTTTATCCTCCTGTACGATCACACAGCCAACCATCGGAT
>JBNKDZ010000471.1:0-3432 GCA_050288525.1 Cyclobacteriaceae bacterium | reverse complement strand
AGCCTGTATCAGAATGTTTACTGACACAATATCCAGGTGGTTGGTGGGTTCGTCAAGTAAGAGGAAGTTTGCTTCGGATATCAGGGTTTTTGCTAATGCGACCCGTGATTTTTCTCCTCCGGATAAAACTTTGATTTTTTTGAAAACGTCATCCCCCGAAAATAAAAAGCATCCCAGAATTTGTCTTAATTCCTGTTCGTTCTTATCTGTTCCGGATTGCTTAAGTTCATCAAGTATCTCATTTTCAATATTTAAAGCTTCAATCTGATGTTGTGCATAAAATGAGGAATGTACATTGTGACCATGTCGGACATCCCCACTGTAAGGCTCTTTATTATCAATTATCCGGAGCATGGTGGATTTACCAATACCGTTGGCTCCGATAAGAGCTATTTTGTCACCACGCTCAATCGACAGGTTTGTGTCCTGAAGGACTTCAATGTCTCCATAGCTTTTCGACAAATGCTCTGTTATTACCACATGTCTTCCCGATTGTTGTTTAAAGCCGAATTTAAAATGTACGGAGGTATCTCCATCGACTATGTCATCGACAATGTCCATCCGTTCAAGTGATTTAATGCGTGATTGGACCTGTCGTGCTTTCGTGGCCTTTGCACGGAATCGGCTGATAAACTGCTCTGTTTGTTTTATTTTCTGCTGCTGGTTCTGAAAGGCATTTTTCTGGATCTCATCACGAAGTGTTTTCTCTTCAAGATAAAAGCTGTAGTTGCCCTGGTACAGGTTGAGCTTCAGATTTTTTACCTCAATGATTTTATTGACGGTATTATCAAGAAAAAATTTATCATGCGAAACGACTACTATGGCTCCCTCATAGTTTTTCAGATAGTTTTCTACCCATTGGATGGAAGGAAGATCGAGGTGGTTTGTCGGTTCGTCAAGCATGAGTATGGAAGGCCGCTCAAGAAGCAGTCTGGCCAGCATGACACGCATTTTCCACCCACCTGAGAATTCTTCCAGTGGCCGGTGCAGGTCGCTGGTTTTAAATCCTACACCTTCCAGGATCTCTTCTGCCTTCGATTGTATGGAATATCCGCCCAGTGCTTCGTATTTCTCCTGAAGTTTACTGAGTTTTTCAAGATTTTTTTCAGAATGGTCTGTTTCGATGATCTGAATGAGCTTTTCGATCCTGATCTCAAGTTTTACGGCCTCTTCAAAGGCCTCCATAGCAACAGACAATATACTTTCAGAGGATTGAAAGGAAAGAAGATCCTGGTTGAGATAACCTATTGTACATTGATTATTGCGGCTTATTTCACCTTCATCGGGAGTAATCTCACCATTAATAATCTTCAGCAATGTGGTTTTTCCGGTGCCGTTCAGGCCAATCAGACCTATTTTATCTTTAGGTTTGATATGCAATTGGGCATTCGTGAAAATTGGCCTTGAGCCGATATTATAGGATAAATTGGAAATCGAAAGCATGGTGCAAAAATAATGCTAAGGAGGGGAATAATAAAACCCAAATAATAATACCTTCAGAAAAACGGAATATTTTGGTTTTCTGAAGGTATTTTGATGTTATTCAGATTGTATGATCTAGTCCAGAAATTCAATAGGAAATGATACTTTGGTGTTTTCCCACATCATTAAGAGGTCTGTCTTATTATCATGTAACTGAAATTCAATGGTAAAAGGCTCATACATCACATCTGTTGTGCCTACAGGTACAGTAAATTCCAGAATGTTTTTCTCCGGATTATAGTTGTATGCTCCCCATTGGCCAAGATCAGAATTGAATATGATGGTCCAGTTTTCTTTTTCTGGAATGGTAAATATGGTATAGGTGCCCGCTTTGAGTTTTTTGCCTGCCACTTTAACATCTCCTGTAAACGTGATCTCGGTGGCTTCATTGGCACCTGTTCTCCAGACTTCTCCAAATGGGACAAGCTCACCAAAAATCACCCTGTTCCGTTTGTGAGGCCTTCCGTAGGTGACTTTCACATAGGTATTTTCATACTTTACAGTTGCCATCTCCAGTGGACTTAGCCTTGGCTTTACAGCTTCCTGAGCCTGAAGAGATGATGAAAAGAATACGCCCAAAATAAAAATAATCAGGTAGTGCTTTAATATAATTTTCATTTTTGTTTTTACGATTTAATATTTCGTCCTAATATAGGAACTTCTTTTCAAACGGGAATAATACCTTAAAAGTTTTATTAATATGGAAAAACCTGATTTTGATCAAATTTTTATGGAACTGGCAGTTAATATCGCTAAAAGATCTCATTGTGTTAAAAAACATGTTGGGGCAGTTCTGACGAAAGATACGCGTATAATATCGATAGGGTATAACGGCCCCCCGGCAGGAACCCACAATTGTGATGAGGAATGGCCGGAAGAAGGTTGTGAAAGGGATTCAAGAGGTAGTTGCTCACTTGCCTTACATGCAGAGCAAAATGCTTTAATGTATGCAGTTAAAAACAATGCCAATGTAGAAGGATCAACAATGTACCTGACACTAACACCATGTCTTGCCTGCGCCCGTATGATTTTCAGTATGGGCATAAAACGAGTGATTTATCTGAGCTCTTATGCTGAATACAAAGGATTGCCTAAGGATGAAGGGATTGATTTTCTGGAAAAGTTCGGGGTATGTACTGAAAAGTTTAAGGGAGAGATCACCAATCTCGATGAATTGACCTAAGAAGCTTATAATAAGAACAAAAACAAATAAAATCTGTTATACTAACGATTGTTTTAAAACTATAAATGTTGCTATCATGACTTCTCATTTCCGATTCATTATATACAGTTTGTTAATTATCATATTGATGGTCAGTTGTGGAACAAAAAAAACAACCGAAACGGCGGTCAATGATTCAGACTCAACAGATATATCAGCACCATCGGAAGTGGTAGAACAGGTTGTCAATGAATTATCCATCGGATCAAAAGCCCCTGATTTTAATCTGAAAGGCGTTGACGGGAACATGCACCGGTTGGATGAATATAAGGATTCTGAGGTATTGGTAGTTGTGTTTACCTGCAATCATTGTCCGACTGCACAGGCATATGAAGAACGGATTAAATCGGTTGTAAATGATTATAAAGAAAAGAATGTTCAACTGGTGGCTATATCTCCTAATTCTGAAGAAGCATTATTACTTGAAGAATTAAGTTATTCGGATATGGCCGATACGTATGAAGATATGGTAATCAGAGCCAGGGATCATTCGTTTAACTTTCCGTACCTGTATGATGGAGGTACTCAGGAAGTATCCCTTAAATACGGCCCTGTTGCAACACCACACGCCTTTGTTTTTAATTCGAAGAGAGAATTGACCTATCGTGGAAGACTTGACGGATCAGAAAAGCCGGGATCTGCAAATGCCGAAGATCTCCGGAATGCTATTGATGCCACTTTGAAGGGAGAAGAGATTGCCAATCCTGTCACCAAGACCTTTGGTTGTT
>JBNKDZ010000470.1:0-4886 GCA_050288525.1 Cyclobacteriaceae bacterium | reverse complement strand
ATAATGAGGGAACGAAAAAAATAGCGATCGCCAGATATAGATGTAATTTTGGATATTGCTGATAAAAGGCTTTATACATCGCCCATAGTCCGCTAAAACTGACTGCAGCAAATAAAACTGCTGTTGCAGAATAGGTATGGCCGGTTAAAATATCAAATATTCCTGCAACACGTACAACAAAATAGGAAGCCAGATCACCATAGGTATAAATCCTGGTAGCATACATAAACGTGTCAGACGCATATTCCTCCCCTGCTAAAATTAGTTTTAAAGCCAGCATAGGATTATCCAAAAACGCTTCCCAGATGTATTTACTCCCCAAATTGAAATAAGTAAAAGTATCCCCTCCCCTGTAATAAAACTGATATATAAAACCAACAGCTAAACCTCCGATAATCTTAAGGGTCAGCCCTGGAATAAAATAACGTCTCATATGTACATCACTTACTTTCGGACGAACCAGATACGCAATAAAATATATAAGGAGTAAAAATAAAGGCGTGATAAAAAGATCCTTAATCGTCATCGTCTTCCTTTAAGGATTTTAAATGCTCTCTGGCCTTCTTGTTCGCAGGATTTTTTCGTTTAGAATTTTTCTTTACCAGCTTCAGATACTTTTTTGCCTCTGAATGATCCCCCATGCGCTCATATATCTTGGCGAGGCCCATCAACGCATATAAACTGTATCCTGATTCCATCATATTGGAGGATTCAGCAAATTCAATAGATCTTTTATAATAAAATAAGGCTTTGTCATCCTCCATATTGGATGTCCAGATCTGACCGAGAAAGAAACTTGCCCAGCGACCACAGTTATCACCATATCCGGTCATGCCACTATCTACTTTTGCCAAAAGCTCCTCCGATATGATCTTAGCTTTTGCTGTTCGTCCGGTGCTATATAAAATCCGTGCATAATACCTATGAAAATACGAGTTATCCGGAAATGTTTTATGAAGATATTCGGATTCATGTAAAGCTCCCTGCGAATCATTTTCTTCGGTAAAAAGTATTCTCATCAGCCAATACTGAGCTTCAATACGTGTATAAAAAGCATTATGTGCAACTTCCCTGAGCTGATCAAGCCCCAATTGTTTGTCTCCTTTTGAAAAGAATATCAGAAAAGGTTTCAATTGTGGATAATTATCCGGTATCCAGTTAGAAAAATAATTGTAAATTCCATCTCCAAACAACAGCTCCGGACTTAATTCATTTTTACTCCGACAATCATCCAGATATTTCAGCGCTTTGTTTGTTGAGCCGACAGCTCGGAACCAACTTTTTCGCTCTGAATACAATCGTGCTTTGAAGCCATATGCTGCCGCCAGGAAAAATGCTCCTTCAATCCTTAAATTTTCGGTTTCATACAATTCTTTGGCTTTTTCAATGGACAAATCCATATAATTGAGGAAATTCTCATCATAGACCTCAACATTGTCATTGGGCATGATCTTCCACCATTCATTTAATCCCATTAAAAAATAGGGGAGTGGATGTTCAGGATATTTCTGCTGTAACCATCTGAATTGACGATAGGCCTGATCAAATTTAAAATTATACATGTCATTTATTGCCTCTGTCGCTTCAATCTGAACATCAATATTGGCAATCAACAGCGAATCATCAGCTATGCAATAGCTGTAGTTGGAGCGGAGTATAAAAAACAACACGGCTACAAGAAGAAAAAGCCGATTGCAATTCAGATTCATAAAGTTAAATATATAGTAATTTTAAATAGTGACAAAATCATTAACGGATAACCTGCATGTTCTGTTCTCAGACGTTACGTCAAAAAACCTGCCAATTTGTTTTTTTCGAAATATAACAGAAAGAGAATACAATTTTCTCCCAAATAATCATTTATTAATTAAAACATATACCTAAAGATTATGGAAATTCACAGATTCTTAATTATCAGGCTCTATTTTTTAAATCAATCATGCACCCAATTATAATATATTTACTAATTTCGGCGGATAAACTCCAAGCAAATGCATAATTATCAGAAAATTAATAATATCAGCGGATGGATGATTTTTGCCATCGCTACCATTGTTTACTGGTTAACTGTAGAACCAACTGCCAGCTATTGGGATTGCGGTGAATTTATTGCTGTATCATACAAACTTGAAGTACCTCATCCTCCGGGTGCTCCATTATTTTTATTGATAGGAAGAATGTTTTCTTTCCTCGCTGGCGACAATGTTGAAAAAGTTGCCTATTGGATTAATATATCAAGCGTTATTGCCAGTGGATTTACAATCCTGTTCCTTTTCTGGAGTATCACACTGCTTGGAAGAAAGATATTTAAAATAGAAAAAGGTGCGGAAACCATCGGACAAACCATCATGTTGATGGGAGGTGCTGCTATCGGAGCCCTTGCATATACCTTCTCTGACTCCTTCTGGTTTTCTGCTGAAGAAGCTGAAGTATATGCCATGTCATCCTTTTTCACCGCTTTCGTATTCTGGGCCATATTAAAATGGGAAGTCATTGAAGATGAAAGCCTTGCAAACAAGTGGATTATACTGATTTGCTATATGATGGGACTATCCATTGGGGTACACCTTTTGAACCTTGTAACAATACCTGCCCTGGGTCTTATCTATTATTTTAAAAAATACGAACCTACGACCAAAGGTGTAATCATTACTCTGACAATAAGTGGTGCTATACTGATATTGATCAATAATATAATTATCCCCGGACTTCCTTCAATGGCCGGTTCTCTTGAAATTTTCTTTGTTAATAGCATGAATATGCCTTTTGGCAGCGGTATGATCTTTTTCGGAGTATTGATTATAGGATCCCTGGTATATGGAATTATCTATTCTTTTCAAAAGGAAAAAGTATTGCTCAACACGGCCCTCCTCAGCCTGGCATTTATTCTGATCGGATATGCATCGTATACTATCATCGTAATCAGGTCAAATTACAATCCTCCAATCGATGAAAATAATCCTGAAAATATCATTTCATTTGTTTCATACCTGAAAAGAGAACAATACGGTTCCAGACCTCTGATCTATGGACAATACTTTGATGCTAAAGTTACCGATCAAAAAATGGGTGGCCCTGTATATATTAAAGGAAAGGACAAATATGAGATTGTAGATTATAAATTTGATTATATCTACGACCGATCCCGATCCACTTTTCTTCCCAGAGCATACAGTTCAGATCCAAGGCATGTTCAGTTATATCGTGAATATATGGGACTTGGACCAAACGAAAGTCCGATGTTCTATCACAATATCTGGTATATGATGCGGTATCAGATCGGTCATATGTATCTGCGGTATTTCCTTTGGAATTTTATGGGACGTGAAAGTGACATTCAACATGCTGGTGTACTTACACCTTTTGATTCACTAAAGGATACACCTGAATCCATTTCCAGCAATAAAGCGCGAAATAACTTTTTCATGTTGCCCTTGATTTTAGGTATTATCGGAATGGTATTTCATTCCAAACGACAAAAAAAGGATTTCTGGGTGGTAATGGCATTGTTTGTCCTTACCGGAGTAGCTCTTGTCATCTATCTGAACTCTCCCCCTGTCGAACCGAGGGAACGTGATTATATTTATGTAGGCTCTTACTATGCTTTTGCTATTTGGATTGGAATAGGAGTATATGCACTGGTTGATTGGTTAAAAACCAAATTTAGCAATGAAAAGAAAATTGCTGTTATGGTAAGTTCAGTATGTCTGATTGTTCCTTTGATCATGGCAGTCGAAGGATGGGATGACCATGATCGTTCAGGAAGGTATTTTTCTGTTGACTCAGCAAAAAATTTCCTTTCATCCTGCGCCCCCAATGCAATATTATTTACCGGAGGTGATAACGACACCTTCCCGCTCTGGTATGCTCAGGAGGTAGAAGGTTTCCGTACGGATGTGCGGGTTATTGTACTGAGTTATTTCAACACAGACTGGTATATCGATCAGATGACCCGCAATGCTTACGAATCCCAGCCATTACCTTTCACCCTTGATTCATCACATTACCGGCAGGGAGGTCCGAATGATTTTCTGAGATTCAAAGAAAACAGGAAAGTAGACAGCAGCAAACCGATTGAGTTAGCATCTTACATCAACCTGGTCCGGAAAAACAGCACCTCAATACGTGAATCATATGGTATGGATAAAGAATATAATACCATTCCTTCCAGAACCTTATCCCTTGATATTGATTCGGCTTCTGTTGTTTCCAAACATATCATCCCCGAAGATAAATTGCCTTATCTGACTAAAAAGATGACATTTGCCCTTAAATCAAATGTTATGGAAAAAAACACCCTTGCCTGTCTGGATATTATCCTTACAAACAAATGGGAACGACCGATTTATTTCAACAGCACTTCATTACAGGGTATTGGTATTGATGTCAAAGATTATGTGGTGCAGGAAGGTAATACCTTCAGACTGCTTCCTCTGAATAGCCCATCCACCAGAATGGGCATGGTAAATACAGATATAATGTATGATAATGTAATGAACAAATTTGCCTTCAGAGGCCTTGATGATCCCAATGTATATAACTCCATTGACCATCGAAATTTCGCATTGAATCACCGGGCAACATTTAGCAGTCTTGCCAGTGCCCTGATTGAAGAAGGTAAAAAAGATAAAGCAAAAGAAGTAATGGAGAGATGCCTAAACGTTATTCCCGATATCTCCATACCATACGATCAGACCGCTGTACAAATGGTAAGCCTTTTGTTTGAAATCGATGAAAAAGAAAAAGCCCGTGAGATCGCCCGAACTGTGACAAAAAGAGCAGATGAAACCCTTACATATTTCATCAGATGGGATGCTTCTGCTGACCAGGAAGATTTTATGCTATTACGGATTCTGAATAGTATGGCAAAAATAGCCGAATTCCAT
>JBNKDZ010000469.1:0-13375 GCA_050288525.1 Cyclobacteriaceae bacterium | reverse complement strand
ATTTATTTTTTATTTTATTTTTAACCTTTTCAATAGCCCATTGCAGTTCGTTGATGTCTATCGGTTTCAGGAGATAATCAACTGCAGAGAATTTAATGGCTTTGAGCGCAAATTCGGAATGAGCTGTTGTAAAAATGACTTCAAAATTGATTTTATCAAATTGTTCAAGTAGGTCAAACCCTGTTTCTTTATGCATCTGTATATCAAGGAAAACCACATCAGGCTTTAAGGTATTTATTATATCTGTTGCTTCTTTTATTGTACTTGCCAAGCCAATGACTTCAACATCTTCACAGAATTCATTCAGGAGAATTTTCAGGTTTTCCCTGCTTTTATTTTCATCATCGACGACGAGACCACGTATCATTATATATTTATTTTATTAGGATAAACTGTTTAAATTTCAAGAAATATTTCAACCTTTGTTCCTGTTGGATTTCCTTGCCGGTCTTCAAGATCTATTATATTTACAGCTACATTATTTGTTTGGTTAATAATCTCCAATCGTTGCTGTGTTACAGACATTCCGACGGATTGATGCATTTTAGATCTTTTTTCTTTTATTCGGATTGCTTCTTTTCTGCCAATACCATCATCTTCAATAAAACAAAGCAGGAAATTATCCTTTTGACTGAGTTCTACTTTTAGTAACCCGGAACCATCTTTATTAGTCAATCCGTGAATTATGGCATTTTCTACATAAGGTTGCAGAATTAATGATGGAACCTCGATGTATTCAGTCTCGAGATTTTCATCAACTGAAAGAATAAATTCAAATTTATTGTCAAATCGAATCCTTTCAAGTTCAATATAATAATTTAAAATTTCTAATTCAGTTTCTAACGTTATTTTTTGATGAATAGAACTGTTTAATACATTTCTAATGAGTTTTGAAAATAATGACAGATAATTGATCGCCATTTTCTTCTCATTTTTTCCAATAAAATATTGTATGGAATTCAGGCTGTTGAAAATGAAATGGGGATTCATGATTGAACGTAACGCCATGATTTTATAGTCAGAGATCTGCCTGTTGAGATCCAGCAATTTTTCATGATGCTTTTGAAGTTGTTGCTGAGCTATTTTCTGTTCGGAGATATCCTTGGTGATGAATATGATATGATTGATTCCATCTAAAACGATACGCGCTGCAGAAAGATCACAATCGATGTGCCGCTTATTTTTAGTTTGAAATTTTGATTCAATTCTACAATATCCGTTGATGGTGTATTTGATTTCAAAAGGTTTAAACTGATTCGGAGCCCATAGATTAATATCGTGCCAGGATTTCCCGATCACTTCATGTTTATTGTAGCCAAGAACAGTTAAAAATCCTTGGTTAACATCGATAATTGTCCCATCAGACTCGCGGATAATACCCATTAAGTCAGGACTAAGATTAAAGGCTTCAGAAAACCGTGCTTCACTTTTCACAAGTTCTTCTTCAGCCATTTTTCGTGTTGTAATATTTTGAAGCAACAGTATGTTTGCAGTAATCTTGTCATACATATCCTTAACCTGAAAACTGGAGATGCTTAACCAGGTATTATTGTTTGGAGGGTGAAAACTGAATTTTTCAATTACACCGGTAATGTTTTTGCCTCCTTTTGCGTCATCAGTAAATTTTTTCAGCCCGGTTTCAGAGAGGACATCCTCTATTGAATTATCAATCTGTTCCGTAACGCTTTTTTTGTTTAAAGGATTTAGAAGTTGAAATATGGCTTTGTTTTTTTCGATGACATGTCCGAAATTATCAAAGATCAGCATCCCGATCGGCAGGTTTTCGATGATGCTCTGAAGGAATTTCTGATTATTTTTGATTTCTTCTTCAGCGATCTTTCGTTCTGTTATATCATAGGTTAGTCCGATGATGTTTTTTGGACTTCCGTCATCATTGAATTCTATTTCTGCGATTTCACGAACCCAGTGGATGGTATTGTTAACAACGATCCTGTGCTCAAAATCCTGAGATTTCCCTTTTAGAACGGATTCTAAAGCATCATTGATTAGCTCAATATCATCCTTATACACTTTGTCAATGAATGATTGCATATTTTCAGGTTCCGAATCTGTAAATCCAAAGATATTTGCCACTTCATCAGACCAGGAGAAAATATTTCCATCTACTGAGATTTGCCAGTTCCCGATATGGGCCATTTTTTGAGCCTTTATCAGGTTCATTTCGGTTGTCCGAAGCGATTCTTCAGCGGTTTTCTGTGCTGTGATGTCTAAAATGTTGCCTGTTATGCGTAATAGTTCTCCATTCAGGATCTGCACTTTTGCAGTTAACCGGATCCATATTTTTGTTTTTCGCGATGTTGTATACGATACCTCAAGATCCATAGTCTCACTATTGTTTAGGGCATAGATCGAATGTTGGATTTTTATGAAATCTTTTTTGCTAAATCCTTTTTTCAGGACATCTATATTGCTGTCTGGTTGAATTCCCAGGATCTTGTAAGTACTTTTTGTCAGGAACAGATCTTTATCTCTTACATTATACGTCCAACCGCCCATTTTAGCAATTTCCTGGGTTTCATTCAGTAAGGATTCACTTTTTTGTAACTCTTCACGGGATTTCTTTCGCTCGGTAATATCTCTGGCAAAGGCAATAACAAGTGTTTTGTTTTTATATTTAATAATAGTGGCTGTTACCTCAATAGGTATATAAGTGCCATCCTTGCATATAAGAGACGATTCAAAAACAATCGGATTGTTGGGGATATTTTTCAGGAGGTTATCAAAATCCGGAATGGTATTAAGTTTAGAATCAAATTTAATGATCGGATTACCGACTATTTCTTCTTTTTTGTATCCAAGTATACGGCATGTAATTTTATTTACATCAACGATATCGCCTTTTTCATCAGTCACAAAAACAGCATCTGGTCCTTGCTCAATGAGGATTCGGAATCTTGCTTCACTTTCAATGGCTTCCTCCTTAGCGCGCTCAAGTTCAAGGTTTATTTTTTTAATTTTATCGAGACTCTCAATTAATTCTTCGTTTTGTGTCAGATATTCCTTGTTAAGCGTCTGATATTCTTGATTCTGTTTTTTTAATTCATACTCAGCCATTTTTTGTGCAGTAATATCCTTTGAGTAAATCGCGATAGCTGTAACATTATTAAATGTATCTGTGACAGGGTACAGGTTGTTGTCATAAAATTTTCCTTCCTGCTCTTCCTGATACCTGATGGTTCTTCCTGATTTGATGGTTTGGAGAACCATTTCCTTTCGTTGACTGATAATGTGATCGGGCACGAGTTCGTATATATTGCTTCCAATGATCTTTTCTGGGGGAGTATTAAATCGTATTGATGCAACATCATTCAGTGTCAGCACATTTCCTGGTATGTCTATCAGAATGGCAGATTCAGTGGTGGCGTTAAGGAGCGCATTCATGGTTGCCTCACTCTCAAGAAGAGCTTTCTCGGCTTTTTTTCGTTCGGTGATATCCCTGACAAAACTAATGGTTAGCTGATTGTTATTAAGTGTAATTAAGGAAGCTTTGATTTCTACGGGAATAATTGTGCCATCTTTACGTATGTGCAGACTTTCAAATTCATATGGCGTATCATTCGGAATCTTGTGTTTTTTATTGTAAATATTTACAGAAGATGATTTTTTGGGGATGATATCCTTAAGAGACATTTGCAGAATCTCATCTTTGCTATACCCGAGGTTTTCACATGCAAGATTGTTGCAATCGACAATTTTGTTGTTTTTATCACTGATGAAAATCGAATCAGGGCCGTATTCAATGATCGATTTAAATCGTTTTTCACTTTCAGATATTTTTTTCTGTGCTTCATGCAGTTGTTGATTTATGACCTGAATGCGCATGATGCTTTCTGTAAGCTCTTCATTTTGAGCCATATATTCTTCGTTAAGGGATTGCATTTCATCATTTTGCTTTAACAGTTCCAGTTCGGCCTGTTTTTGCATTGTGATATCTTTTGCGATTACCTGAACGCCTATAATGCGTCTTTCAGTATCTATAACCGGAATATACAGTGACTCTAGCCAGATAGTATTGTTTTTAGAGAAACTGATTTTTTCGGATGTAGAAACAACTTTGCGTTTTTTTAAACAATCATCGAGAGGAGCAAGGAATTTCTTTATAAAATCAGGGACTTGTTTTTGATCTTTATTATCAAAGAATCTAATATAGTCTCCGAACATATTAGCAAAATTACTGTTGTGCAGGACAACAGATTTATCCGGATTAAAAAGAACATTAAGTGTGCCGGAATTTTCATATAGCAATTTGTACTTTTCTTCGCTGTCTTTTAATGCTTTCTCATAGATTTTCTTTTCAGTAATATTTTCAAATGCTACAGCAATCCTGTTATCGGGAAGGGGAAATGTCTTAACAGAAAATGCTCCTTCAATTACATTATTATCACTATAGAATATATCTTCATTGCTATAGGGGATTCCGGTTCTTATAACTTCTGCATAACGAAAAGGGATGTCTTTCTCGCGCAGTCCGGAAAAATTTTCATCCAGTGTTTTACCAATAATTGATTCTACAGGTACTCCTGTAAGTGTTACTGTTGCAGGATTGGCAGCAACCATACGCAGCGTTCTGTCATCATTCGGATTTTCCAATTTATAGATGTACATACCAGTCTGGATGTTATTGAAAATATCCGTAGCTTGTTGCATTTCTATTTCAGCCTTTTTTCGCTCGGTTATATCTGTGACGATTCCTTCAATGGCAATTATTTTTCCATTCTCATCTCTAACCAAGACATTTCTCTGATGAAGCCACTTGATTTTTTTGTTTTTTGTAATTATTTGATATTCATATGTTTTTGGCATTTTCCCTGTAAGAAGTTTTTGCCATTGTGCTTTAAAATAATCATGCCAATCGGGGTGTATAACCTCTTTTATCAATACCGGATTTTCATAAAAATCATCAGGTGAATAGCCAAATATATCTTTTGCTGCAGGACTGATATATTCATAATGGCCGTCAGGCAGTGACATTCTGTATATCATGTCCCGGGCATTTTCAGTGATTCTTCTAAACCGTTCCTCGCTTTCTTTTAGAGCCAGTTCTGCTGTCTTACGTTCGGTGATTTCAATCCCTGTTAATGCTATTTCTCCTTTATTTGGGCTAAAAACATTTATTAAAAACCATCTGTTCTGAAAGGCGGAACAGAATTCTATGTCTTCTCGTTTTCCGGTTGTCGAAACCCGTTCAAATATTTTAAGCCAGTCAACCGAATCGTTTAACGCTTCAGGTAAAACTTCAGATACATTTTTGCCAACAGCAAGTTTTGAGACACCTGTTTGCGCTTCAAAAGAATTATTAAGCTCAAGATATTTCCAATCGACAGCATTTCCCTTATCGTTAAAAATAACTTTTATATGAGCAAAACTTTCGGTCATATTGCTAAACAACAACCTGTATCGTTCTTCACTTTCGCGTAGTGCCTTTTCAGTTTTTTTCATGTCTGATATGTTCGAAACCATACCAAGAGAACCAATATATGCACTCTGATCATTAAACATAGGCGAGGCATTTACCAGAACGCTGATCTTTTTGCCGGATTTTGTCAGGTAGTTTATTTCATATTGGTCAACAACACCTTGTTTGCGTTCTTCTATTTTTTTGGGGATAAAGCTCCGGTCCTCAGGTGCAATCAGATCCATTGGATTTATACCGATCATTTCTTCAGGTGTATATTCAAGCATGTCGGCCAACCTTTTATTTAGGTATTCGATCTTGTGGTTTTTATCAATAATAAAGATGCCTTCGGCAGAAGTTTCAACTATTTTACGGTATTTTTCCTCGCTGATTTTCAGGGCTTTTTCAGCTTCTTTTTTCTTTGACATATCCGTAATCATCGCCAGGGCACCTGAATAATTATGCTCGCTATCAAAGACCGGAGAAATATTCAACAGTGTCCATAGAAACGAACCGTCTTTTTTTCGGAACATAAATTCCATCTGATCATCTGATTTTTGTATACCGGTATTAAAGGGGTGTTCTTTTTCAAACTGTTCTTCATCGATATAATCATAAAAAGAGTTTCCCATGAGCTCATCTTTTGTGAATCCGAGCATGTTCGTGATCTTGTCATTGACATAAATGGTGTTGCTGTTGTAATCAATCATCCATATCCCTTCGTTGGCAGTTTCTACAATGTTCCGGTACTTACTTTCACTCTCTATAAGCGCCTGTTCGTGTTTTTTACTGATGGTAATATCCTGGACGGATCCGTAAACCCGGCTCAATTGCCCTGTCTTTTCATCCAGAAGTATGATGTTTTTGTCTCTGATACATTTTATCCGGCAGTCTTTAGTGATGATCCGATATTCAATAGTGCGGTGATCTATATCATGAATGTTATTAAATGATTCAATAATTCTTTCTATATCATCCGCATGAATGATTGAATGCAGCGTACCTTCCTTATTATTGATCTCTTCAAAAGTATATCCCGTTATAGATTCAAATGACCCGCTAACCCAGTCGACCTTAAGTTTGTTGTCTTTGAAATAAGCCGAATAGACATAATCAGAATTAAGCTCTGATATGATTCTGTGTTTTTCTTCACTTTCAATGAGTTGTTCCTGAATTGCTTTCAGATGTGATATATCGTTAAAAGCACAAAACATTTCATTCCTGTTTCCAGACACAAAATTTGAGGCAGATAATAAAGCAATTATGGAGTCTCCGTTTTTCCGTTTGAGTTTTACTTCAATATTTGATACACTTCCTTTATCTGAAACTTCACGTATTACATTCCGGTAATTGTTTGTATCATCCCATAATTGATACGAAAACATAGATTTATTGAGATCTTGTTCGGAATATCCTGTCAGCTCAGTAAATCCATGATTAAATTCAATAATTTGGTCATCCTGGATATCGTTTATTGAATAACATACAGGGGAATTTTCAAAAGCCAGCCTGAGTAATCTTTCAGATTTCATAAGCTCTTCTACAACAAACTTGTTTTCCTCATCTCTTTTCTGGATTTGTTCAAGGAAGAGATTGATGCCGGAATATAATTCCCCGATTTCATCTTTTTGTTTCGGTTGTACCCTTATACTGAAGTCTCCTGATTGAGCTATATCATATACTTTTTCGTTTAGCCGTATCAGAGGTTTTGTGATTATCCGGTGGATCCTGGAGGATATCAGGATGGAAAAAATAATGGTTCCTGTAAAGAACAGGATAAAAATAATAATGCTCTGATGTGCCTGTTCCGTGTATTTTTTATTTGAATTGATGATATAAAGGGTTCCCAGAGTGATGTTGTTGTGCTTTACCGGGGCATACGAATGAAATACATCGCCATCCGTGAAAATACTGTCTTTATTGATCGGGATTGATTTTAAAGCATGTGATTTATCCCCATATTCAGCGAAGAGTTCATTTTTTTCGTTATAAATCCGGCAATATAAAAAATCGTTGATTTTTGAAACTTCTTTAAGGAGATCGGTTGCATTGCTGTTGGAGTCAAACTCTAAAGGGTTAACTAAGCCATTGGCCAGCAGTTTTGTGTTTAATGATATGGTGTTTTTTATTTCGTTGCGAACCCGTGTGCTGTTTTGCCATATAGCAGATCCCAGACTTATTGCTGTGCATAAGGCAACAGTAAAAACAATAATAATTATGGACTTGGTTTTTATTGATTTTACCGTTATTAATGAGGCCTTCATGGTTCGTCTTTTTAAATGTGCTAATATTTGTAACAATGCCTTAGCTGATCTGATTTCTCAATCAATAAAGAAGATCATTGCTGTTTTAATTACATATATATCTGTATAAGAATGATCTGAATAATAATTCACTCTAAAATACTTTAAGAAAGGATTAGATGTATTCTCTATATTAATTAAAGGGTTTTAATGCAATTATTCAACAATTATGAAAAAAAATAATGTCAAAAAGAAAAGCTATAAAAGTTGGTTTAACTTAAAAAATACAGGGAAAATAATGCCATAATTAAGGCGGTTTTCCCTGTTAAATATGTTATGTCGGATGTTAATCAGTTATAATTTCAATTTTTTCAATTTTATCGCCTTGTCTAATCAGATCAATTACTTCAAGTCCTTCTGTTACTTTTCCGAATGCCGTATGGCGCCTGTCCAGATGTTGTGTGTTTGCCCTGTTAAAACAAATGAAAAACTGGGAGCCGCCGGTGTCACGTCCTGCATGAGCCATTGAAAGGACTCCACGATCATGGTACTGATTTTTGCCATCCAGCTCGCATTTGATTGTATATCCAGGGCCACCTGTTCCATCACCCTTCGGACAACCACCCTGAATAACAAATCCTGGAATAACGCGATGCCAGGTCAGGTTATCATAAAAACCTTTTTCTGCGAGCGAAATAAAATTTTCAACAGTTTTAGGTGCGTCTTCAGTGAAAAACTCAACTTTCATATCACCTTTGCTTGTTTTAATTATTGCTTGTTTCATGCTAATATTTTTATTCTTGTTTTAATAAATAATACAGGATGCATCCGGATAATATAACCATTTAGAATCCTGCCATTGTACAAATATAGAAGTTTCGGCAAAACTATTGAATTCAAAATGGATTTGCTTATTTCGACACTTTTGATTAATATTTGTCATGGCTTTTTTTGAAAAAGAGGTTTTTGATTTATAAAAATAGCGTTTGTAAACTGTTTTTTTTGGCTCATAACTACCGCAAACCTTATAATTTGTTCCACTACATTTATTTAAATTATATAAATAATGTGGATGAAAGGATTGTGGTTACTTGACATTATGATGGATGAATATTTACTAAAGAAAAAAGATTGCCTGAGCAATGTTCATTTTATAGTTAATTCTGAGGGTAAGATTATTTACGTTGATGAAAATTGGAGTAAATTAATCGGGACAGACTCTGTTTGCTGTTTTAATACCGAACTGAAGGACTATTTCAAAGACGCTCATGTATTAATGGAAAAAATTAGTTCACTTTTTAATCACAAGAGCGAATATTTTCATTTTAATCCTGAGATACAATATGCTGACGGAACATCAAGAGAAGTAGCTGTATTTATGCATTGGGATAATATGTACATTGACGGTTATTCTTGCTGTGAAGGAATTATATCCTGGTGGGATAAGGATAGAATGGAAAAGGAATTTCATGAAGAATCACTCAGAGAGCAGGAAAATTATATTGAACAGCTACAGTTGTCCAACAAAAAGCTTCGTGAAAGCGAAGAGCGTTTTTCGTTGGCCATGCGAGGAGCAAACGATGGGTTGTGGGATTGGGATCTGAAAACAAATCAGGTTTATTATTCGCCAAGATGGAAGGAAATACTGGGATACACCGATGATGAAATTGAGCCCCATATCAGTGCATGGGAACGACTTATTCATGAAGAAGACCGTGCCCGGACAATAAAGCTTGGAGAAGATGTGATTAAAGGAAAATCGAATGAGTTCCAGACTGAATTCAGAATGCAGCATAAGGACGGACATTTTGTTTACATTCTTTCCAAGGCATTTCTGGTTCGGAATGAAAACGGAGAGGTGTCAAGGCTGGTTGGAACACACCAGGATGTTACTGAACAGAAAATACATGAAAAGAAACTGATTGAAAGCGAAGAACGCCACAGACTTCTTTCGGACATTACTTTTGAAGGTATCGTAATCCACGATCAGGGAAAAATAATCTATGTGAATGAATCGTATGCCCGGATGCATCAGTATACGGTTGATGAATTGATAGGAAAGAGCGTTTTTGGAGTTACGGTTCCGGAAAAAAGCAAATCCTATATCCTTAAAATCATACAAAAGGAGAACAAATTGCCCTATGAGACAATTTCACTAAGAAAAGACGGAACAACGATACCTGTTGAGGTGGATGGGCGGTTTATCATTCACCAGGGGAAACAGGTACGGGTAGCAGCGCTCAGGGATATAACCATTCGTAAAATGGCAGAGAAGAAGCTTCGGGAAAGTGAAGAAAAGCTCAATCTCTTCTTTAATGAAGCGCTGGATGGATATTTTATCATGCAGATGAATGAACCTGTCTTCTGGAATGAGGATACAAATAAAGCGCAGATGCTTGATCATATATACCAGAATATGCGAATGGTTATGGTCAACGATGCTTTTTTGAAACAACATGACCTCAGTAGGGAAGATGTATGGAGTATTGCACCTGCAACAGGTTATATCTGGAATACGATTGAAATGAAAAATCTGGCAGTGAGACTATTAAATGAAGGTCAGGTACATCACGTCGGAGAAGAGTTTCGTAAAGACGGAACATCTGTTTGGATCGAAGGGTATTATGTTATTATGTATGATGATGAGGGGCGTGTCAGGGGGTGTTTTGGTATGCGAAAGGATATCACGGCACAAAAGGTCTTTGAAAACGGACTGAAAGAATCCAGAAGAATGTTGCAGGCTGTTCTTGATACCATTCCTGTACGGGTGTTCTGGAAAGATCTTAATCTGAGTTATCTGGGGTGTAATTTGCAGTTTGCACGCGATGCCGGCTTGAAATCACCTGAAGAAATAATTGGCAAATCCGATAAAGAGTTGCCCTGGTGTACAGAAGCAAATCAATATCAGAATGATGAGCGACATATCATGCAAAATGATGTGGAAAAGCTTGGATATGAAGAGGTTCAAACATCTGTTGATGGTGGTGTTATTATTCGGCGTACCAGCAAGATCCCAATGAAAAACAATAAGGGAGAGATAATTGGTATTATGGGAACCTATGAAGACGTGACAGAAAAACACCGGGCAGAGGAGGAGATCAATAAACTCGCTCTTGTGGCACAACGAACTGACAATTCAGTGATTATTACTGATAAGAGTGGTAATATTGAGTGGGTAAATGATGGTTTTACCAGGCTTTCCGAATATACACTCGAGGAAGTTGTAGGTAAGAAACCCGGACATTTTTTACAGGGAGAGGACACCAACTATTCGGAAGTACGTCGCATAAACAGGAGTTTTATCCGGAAAAAACCTGTAAAATCCGAATTGCTGAATTATTCCAAATCCGGACGGAAATACTGGATCTCCCTTTCAATACAACCGATTTTTGATGAAAACGGAAATATTCAAAAGTATATCTCTGTACAAAGCGATATTACCACACGCAAATGGAATGAAGAAGAATTGCGGAAGCAAAACAAACAGTTGCGAAAAACCAATCAGGAACTGGATAATTTTGTTTACCGCGTTTCACATGACCTGAAAGCCCCTATAGCTTCTGTTAAAGGACTCGTCAACCTCGCCCGCCTGGAGATTGATGAGGAAGTGCGTGTTGAACAATGTCTGAATATGATCGAACAGTGTGTGGAAAAACTGGATGTTTTTATTCTGGATATCCTTGATTATTCACGGAATGCACGATTAAATATCATTCCGGAAGAAATAGAACTGAAAAAGCTGGTCGAGGAAGTATTCCGGGATCTGAATTATTTCGATAACTTCATGAAAGTCAGGAAAATACTTGATTTTAAGGAGGATACGATTATCCTTTCCGACAGACGCCGACTGGATTTTATATTCAATAATCTTATATCAAATGCCGTACGGTTCTCCGATATGCATAAAGAAGACCCTTTTCTGCGGATATCCGTAAAAGAATCGGATGATACTTATGAGATATCTTTGGAAGATAACGGCATCGGCATTGAGGAAAAGTATCTCGATAAGATCTTTAACATGTTTTTCAGGGCAACAGAACAACGAACCGGCTCCGGACTGGGTTTGTACATTGTTAAGGAGGCTGTTGATAAACTGGATGGTTCCATAACTGTTTCTTCTGTCTATGGCATGGGGTCCGTGTTTACCCTGACACTCCCCAGAAAATATCCAGATTAATGCATGGCAGAGGCTCTGGTAAGAATATCAGGGCCGTATTTTGTTTTCATCCTGTCCATGGCATCAAACAGACTTATTTCTTCTTCGGTATCGTCAAAAAGACTGATCTGGTAGCGGCCGTGAACCAGGTGGCTGAGTTGTACCCCCACCAGCCGGATGAGCAGGCGACGGGTATATAATTTATCAAAAAGTTCAAGTGCCTTGCTGATCAGGATGTTGTCGGAGGATGTGTGCGGGATGCTTATTTGCCTGCTGACAGTTTCAAAATCGGAATAACGGATCTTTACCGAAATGCAGGAAGTGAGCTTTTTTTCTTTTCTAAGCTTGAAGGCCAGCTTCTCCACCATGGAAATGAGAATGGCTTTAATCTTTCGGATGTCAATCGTGTCGGTATCGAAGGTCGTCTCAGTTGAGATGGATTTGCGCTCGACATACGGAACAACAGGACTGTCGTCAATACCATGTGCTTTGTTCCACAGTATACGCCCGTTTTTTCCAAAGGCAGCTTCCAGTACTTCGAGGGGCATTTCCCGGAGTGTCTTGATTTTCGTTATGCCCATCTCATACAGAAATTCAGATGTTTTTTTTCCCACCATAGGCAGCTTTCGTACAGAAAGAGGGGCCAGGAAGGATTCTTCATGCCCTTTTTCGATCTGCTGCTGGCCGTTAGGCTTGCACTCTCCGGTCGCAACTTTCGAGATCAGTTTGTTTATCGAAAGGGCCATGGATATCGGAAGATGTGTTTCCTTCATGATATATTCCCGAAGCTCTACGGACCATTTATAACACCCAAAGAATTTGTCCATGCCACTCAGGTCCAGGTAAAATTCATCAATGGAAGACTTTTCGAATACCGGTGCTTTTTCACGGATGATGTCCGTTACGGTTTTTGAGTACCGGCTGTAGGCTTCCATGTCTCCGGATATCACAATGGCATCCGGACAAAGCTGAAGGGCCAGCCGAACCGGCATGGCTGAATGGACCCCGAAGTGTCGTGTTTCATAACTACATGCCGCAACCACTCCCCGGTCACCACGTCCGCCAACTATTAGCGGCCGGTTTCTGAGCTTTGGATTCCGGAGGCATTCTACAGATACAAAAAACGCATCCAGGTCCATGTGTAATATCGATCTCCCGTTACTCCCTGCCATCCTCTTCGTTTTTTACAACTAATTATTTTAGTATTTTTGTTTTTAATTAAATATTTGCTAAATTTATACGTAAATTACTAAAAAAAGTAGTAATATCTAAGTAAAAAAGCGATTATTTCAGATCAAATTGTTACAAATATGAAGGTAACTTACAGGGATGAATACGATGGAATGCAAATTAAATTGGAATTTAAAACATTGCAATCAGGGAAAAGGCAGGTAAAATTCTATACCAAGAATTTGTTGAGAGAAAACTATTACGGGTATACGTTGGTTGATCCAAAGAAGGATTTACCTCATATTGTGGCTTTAATCAAGAAAAAGATATTGAATATCAACTCAATTAGTAACTATTACCAGCAGCATCTCTTCTCGATAAAAAGGGAAC
>JBNKDZ010000468.1:0-3346 GCA_050288525.1 Cyclobacteriaceae bacterium | reverse complement strand
GGCTCACAACGTATACTACTGCTTCAATAGTAGAGCCTGCTGCACCTCCGGTCTATAAAGGACCCCTGCAATATGAAAGTGAACATTTTGATTATAAATCCATTGCCGGCATAACAACCGGAGGACAAAACGGGGACATCCGTAACTATACAGGACAGGGATACCTGAATTTCGGAACCAGCGCCTCGGCAAGTGTCAGAGACTATATAAATGTTCAAAATACCGGTTTATATCAGCTCAACATCCGGTATGCAGTCACCAGTGCAAACATCTCAACCATCGATCTGTATGTAAACGGGTCGAAAGTAGCTACCCCAATCTTTACACAGACCACTACATTAAGTGACTGGGCTGTTAATACGCAGTATATAAACCTGAATGCAGGAGCCAATACCATCGAACTTAAAGCAAATGGCTCCGGGTCAAGTGCTATTTATTTTGATCATTTGGAAATTCGTCCTGATGCCTTCTATACGTTTACAGATGATGTTGCGGGGACAGCAGCGAGTACCCCTCCGGCAGAATTTATTACTATTCAAAGTGGTTCTGCGGGTGTTGTTTCCTATACTGATGCTAATGACCTAACCAGCAATTGTTTAAAAACCTATTCGGTTGGAACAACAAACGGAACTGGGGTGGCAGATCTGGACAGATTCCAGCCTTATTCGGATTACTCAGTTACCTGGAAAGAATACTATGGTACAGATGGAGGGAAAAAAGGTGTATTGCTAAGAGCCACCGGCGATCATGGTGATTGCTCATATGCAGACGGTATGAAAACCGGATACTTGTTTATTGCTTTAAATAATGGAGACAATACCATTACCTTAAAGCCTTATATCGCTTCAGATGCCGGATTACAGGCTCAGATGTCGTATACAACTTCATTTGCCATCGGACTCAATGAACCTTGTTGGTACAGAGCTTCTGCTTACGGGAATACCATGAAATTTGAGTGTTCCAAAGACAGCATTACCTGGGAAGGAGGTACCACAGCAACCTTTACCGATAATAGTTATATAGCAGGATATACCCAACTTATATGGGGACTTAACTCAAATAATTACCACTGGATGATGGACAACATTTCCATACTGGCAGGTAGATTATCTGTGTCTGAGAATTCTGTCAACGGTCTGTATATCCTTAAAAGTACTACAACTACCTCCAATACCGGTTCGTTTGAAGTTGAAGGCATTTCAATAGCCGATGATGTGATGGTAACGGCACCGGACAATTTTGAAGTATCAATGGACGCAACTACCGGATATACATCTTCTGTATCTTTACAACCGGTTGACGGAGTCATATCAGGCACCATTTATGTTCGGCTGGACCCGGTATCAGCATCCGGAACATATTCCGGAGAAATAGCCGTACGTTCAGGAGGCGCTCCGGGTAAAACTGTATCGGTGAAAGGGGCTGTAGCTACTGTTCACAAATACGATTTTTATCATGATGCAGCTACCACCATGGCTACGAATCCTCCTGCAATAAATATTTCCAGTGCGGCAGGTAATGGTGCCACTGCCGGAGTGGTTTCGTATACAGATGCCAACAATGTTACCAGCAATTTCTTCAGAGCATATAGCGGAGGAGAAAGAAATGCAACTGGTGTGGTCAATCTGGATATGTTTTCAGATAATGCCAGGGATTATTCCATTACCTGGAAACAATGTCTGGGTAGTGCAGCAGGCGATTATAAAGTAGGTGTTATCTTAAGAGGAACGGATCCTGTCGGAACTTCTTCAACAGGTTATGTAGCCGGTATAATGAATGGATATCTCTTTATTGTTTATCATGCCGGTTCAGCATCTGCCCCACATTCTGAATTCAGAATCTACAGATCTACGAGCACCGGATTGATCCTGGAAAAAAATAATTCTGTTGATGCACTTGTTCCTGGCGTCGGGCAGCCGGTGTGGTACAAGGCATCTGTATCCGGGATTTCACCTGTTGAAATGACGTTGGAATATTCTACGGACAATTCAAACTGGACAACGGCAGCTACCCATTCGGAAGGTACTGCTACGTATCCCAACGGAGGAAGTACACAGGTAGTATGGGGACTGGCTGCCGCCAATTGGGATTTTTATCTGGATGACATCATTTATACAGGAGATGAGATATCTTCCATTACATTATCTACCAATGCTTTGAGAAACCTGTCATACCAGGAAAAAACCGGAGGTCCCTCTGAAAGTTCTTCATTTATCGTAACAGGAAATCTACTGAATGACGATATCCTGGTTACAGCACCCTCGGATTTTGAGATCTCGCTTAATGATGTTTGGGGGTATGCTCCATTCTTAACCATTTCCAATTCGGATCCACAGGTTGTATATGTGCGATTGGTACAGGGATTGGCAGTCGGAGATTATAACGGAAATTTAACCGTGTCTTCAAGTGGTGTATCGGATAAAATCATTGCACTTTCCGGATCTGTGACGAATATAACCGGTATTAACGATTTACAGAATCCTACAGCCAGCGTAGTGGCAAAAGAATACTACACCTTAATGGGACAAAAATTGACAAACTGGCCAAATAGAAGAGGACTTTATATTGTAGTGGAATATTTGTCAGACAATACCATTAAATCATCTAAAATTTACATAAAGTAAATCTATTAATCAGTTGGACCCTATAGACAGAACAGAGGCTGCATCCAAAGGCAGCCTCTTTCATTTTATGGTCATTCCTTTTTACCTTATAATTTTAAATGAAGGTCTGTACCTGACCGGAATATCATGTTGGATCCTTATCGAATTTTGAATGATAAGATATAAACTATAGGCATAGTAAACTGCCAATATCAGGATTATTGACGCTGCCACAGTAGGCGAATTGATGGTTCCGGTTGTATCCATTTTCAAAAAGACTACTGCATAAACAATCGTAGCAATCAATGAAAAAGATAGTATCAATAGCCAGGTAATCTGAAAATTCAGAAGTTCTTTGCCATATTCATCTGCATGCGTAACCTTATCCCGTTTTGAAATCCATATCGCCAGAGGTATTATCAACCCAAAAAACGGATTTAAGAGGAACGAAAGACCAGAGAGGTTAAGCAACAATAGCTGTCCTTTGTCCTCCAGCTTTGACCAGTTCAGAAGTTCGTCTGGACTGATCTTAAGTGCCGATGCTAGTCTGGATAGTGTATCACCTCGGGGAATGGTGGTACCGCTTTCGATCCGTTGTATGGTCCTTAGATTAAGTTGAGTTTCTTCTGCGAGGTATTCCTGGGAATATCCGTTTGACATTCGAAGTTGTTTTACACGTTTACCTAAAATTCCTTTTTCCATAATTGACAAATTTAATTTTAAGTAAAATTACCTGAAACTTA
>JBNKDZ010000467.1:0-14443 GCA_050288525.1 Cyclobacteriaceae bacterium | reverse complement strand
CTCAAAAACTTTTTTCACTTTCAATGTTACCATCATGGGATAGACCATCAAGAAAGTGAAAGGGATGATAAAGTATTTTAGTAATCCGGTGGGTTGACTAACGCCAAATATAAAACCCAGCAACATCATCGCCCAGGAAATGTAGATCATGGTTTCGTAGCCATTGCTCCACGGGGCATGCCCGGAAATGTACCATCGTACGATCAATCCGATCGTATGGAAAATAAAAGCTATGAATAACAGATAATAAAAACCTTTGAATATCTTTTTATACTGTAATGAAGGTTTGAACAGCTTTAGAAAGAACATTCCTAACAGGATGAACCCAACTGTCATATACAACGGGAACAAGCGCTTGAACACGATTGCCTTGTTGTAGATAATCTCCAGATCTGTCTTAAAATCTGAGGGAATAACAGCGCTTCCAAAGTGATGCTGAAATTTACGAATGTTGTCAATAATTGTGTTTGCTTTCTCATAATTACCACTTTTCACTGCTTCAGGCATCATTTTGAGGTAATCTCCGATATGGACCTGTGCCATCAGTGTATCCATGCCATGTTGAGCCGACATATATTCTTCCATGGTCAACCATTTGTTGTTGGGGTGATCCGGGATCGGATACATCTTCAGAAAAGCCCCTGTAAAAATCATATAACACACATTCAGGCGTTCATCTGCTGCAATTACTTCCTTATCATATGTGTTTCGGGTTGACGGAGGCTTGGCATAGGCCGAATCAACAGCACCCTGGATCTTATAATTCATGTGATCAAAGAAATCGACAAATGCAGCATGATCACCTGTCAGACCAAGCTTTTCCTGAAGCGGTTCTTCATAAATCTTGATTAACGGCATCTCCTGCCATTTTTTGGGATTGTACATCATTTCAAGAAACACCTGATCTGCTGTCATACCCTTATAGGTGTTCTTTTTAAATATTTTCACCAATACGTTATTTGCTATTGTATTTAAGGGCACAATGCGTCCATCTTTACTCTGGGTAAGGATGGTACCGAAGTAAGCAGCATGTTCCTTATCGACAACCTGGTCATCTTCTGCAGCCCGGATGGCATTTGGTAGAAGTGTAAAAGAGGTTATCAGCATCCCGATCAGGATAGTAGTTAATTTCATGCGTTTTTCATGAATGTCTTTGAGCATTTGAATAAGCTGTGCAAACCGTGTCTTGCGTGTGAATAAGGATATGATCAGACTGGTAAACAAAAGAAAATACCCAAAATACGTTACAGATGTTCCCCAATGATCGTGATTGACCGACAAAACTGTTCCCTGCTCATCATTATCGTACGAAGATTGGTAAAACCGGAATCCTTTGTATTCCAGAATATTATTCATAAAGATCCGGTAGGGCTCTTCAACATTATCTGTTGGATCGATAAGGGTGATTTCGCTTGCAAATGATGACGGACTGTTGGAGCCAGGATATCGTTCGAGAATAAATTCATTCAGTTTCAAGCTGAAAGGCAAGGTCCAGATTTGTTGTCCGACCGAAAAGGAGAGATCCACGCCACCAATGTTCATCTGTTGCACCTCCCGGGTGGGGAAGACAATATTCCGTGTCTCTTCATTTACCTGTACGCTTACCTCCACCAAATCTAGTCCCATACCATTTTCGCCGTCCATTGGCATGTACACCAATTCACCGGAAGGTTTAAAATCCCGGATCACAAAAGTAAGTTCACCCATTCTGTACAATTTCCGGATATAGAGCGGATGGTATTCTCCTGCACTCAGGGTATCGGTTATTTCGCCCGACATTTCCATCATATAAGCCGGATAGGGCGACCTTATCCTTAACCTGTTGCTGTCATCTGACATAATGACTACTTTTTCCAATTGAGAATCATCTCCAAAGCTAAAGTCATAACCACCTACTTGATGCGTCTCCTTATCCTTAAAAAAAGCATTGATCCTGCCTGAGGCCCCTGCTGCTACCAGATGAATATACGGCATTCCTGCATCGCTGTCTTTCAACACCTGTTGGGAATTTGGAAGGAACCTGTTAAGTATAAATTTTACCCGGTGATCTCCTACCCGGATATTCTTTTTAAATAGAACCTTATTGATTGGCGCCAGTATCACTCTTTTATTTTCTTTCACCTGTTCACCGTCAGCATTTGCCTGCACATAAAAATAGGAATCGGTAGTAAGGATCTCATTGGTCGTCTTGCCACTGCGTATATGCATTTGTCCCTCAAAGCTAATATATCGGGTAATGCCGGCTCCGATAAGGATAATTATGAATGAAATATGGATTAATAGAATATTCAGTTTTCCCTTCACATAAAGTTTTTTGGTAAAGATCATGCCGGTAAAGTTGATTACCATGAGTACCATGATCATCTCAAACCACCACGAATTATAGATCAGCAAACGGGCCGTAGCTGTGTCAAAGTCATTCTCAACGAAAGTGGCATATCCGGCTGAAATAGCAAAAATGATCAGTAAAATACCCATGAATACGCCAGAGAAAAGAAAATTTAAGGCTTTATTATTTTTTAAAATACTCATATTAATCTTATAGGTGATTAGTAAATAAGTTGTTAATAATACAAGAAAACTACAAATATTGTTTTATTAATGAGTATAATTAGATTTATCCACGATACCTGATAACGGTCAGATATATTGAAAGATCAGGAAAAATATTTAAACAGTTCTTGAAAACTGTGGTTTGTCACCTTCTTTTTTCATCAGGTATGCATCAAAATTGAGGGCTATATTTCGTATCAGCAACCTCCCTGCCGGTGTTACAATAAGTTCATCCTTTTCCAGGAGTATTAACTGATCCTCCTGAAACGATCGGAGGTTCGAAAGTGCATCAGCGAAATAGGTATCAAAAGAAATGGCATACTTCTCTTCGATCACATTCTTGTTTAATCTGAAATTACACATCAGCATTGTGATGACCTCCCGCCTGAGTTTATCATCCTCATTTAGAATAATTCCCCGCATAACCGGTAAGGCATTATTGTCAAGCCGTTTATAGTATCCGGGTAAAAGCTTTTCATTCTGAACATACATATCCGAGAGCATGCTTATGCTAGACATACCAAATGCCAGCAGATTTATACCGGCATGGGTAGAATATCCCTGGAAATTCCGGTAGAGTGTGCTATTTTTCAGGGCTATGGTCAGTTCATCTTCCGGTCGTGCAAAATGATCCATGCCAATATAAACAAAACCGGCATCGGTCAGTGTTTCGATGCTCAGTTTCAGCAGTTGTAGTTTTTCTTCTGCTGAGGGCAACCATTCATCTTTGATGATGCGCTGATGCTTGATCATGCCTGGTAAATGCGCATAATTGAACACAGCCAGCCTGTCGGGATGTATCGATAATATCGTCTCCAGGGTTTGCGCATATGTGTTGGAATTCTGATGAGGCAGTCCATACATCAGATCAAGGTTAATGCTTCCAAATCCCAGTTTCCGCGCCCATTCAACAGTTTGTCTGGTGATCGTTTCCGGCTGGATCCTGTTCACGGCTTTTTGTACCTTTTCATCAAAATCCTGTACCCCCATGCTGCATCGGTTGAAACCCATATCACTCAGCGCTTTCATATGGTCATAGGTTAGCTCTCTCGGATCGATCTCAACACCTACTTCAGCATTGTCTTTAAAATCGAAGTATTTATGAATGATTGAACCCAGTCGTTCGATCTGTTTTGGCGATAAGTGCGTCGGTGTACCTCCACCCCAATGTAGTTGTATGACTTTTCTGCCCGGATCAAGGTAGGATTTCATCAGTTCCATTTCTTTCTCCAGGTAGTCAAGATACTGGTTGATCTTATCCTGACTCCTGGTGACCATCATATTACATCCGCAGAAATAACACAGTGTATCGCAGAAGGGAAGGTGGAAATATAAGGACAGGTCCTTGTTTTCTATAGTTTGATCATCCTGTTTTAGATGCTCAATAAAATGATTTGTCTTAACCTCATCACTAAAATATGGCGCTGTAGGGTAACTTGTATACCTTGGCCCCGGACGGTCATATTTTTTCAGAAGGTCAATGTCAACTTTTATATCAAAATTATTCATTTGTTACTGTTTAATGCTGAGACAAAGGTATCATTCGTCGTCCAGCTCATAAAGACTAAATATCAATTCGACCTGTTCCTGGTATTTTTCCGGGTCTCCGACACTTTTTTTAAGGGCTTTTACATGTTGCCGAATGAGTTTGTTGATAATACTTTGAGTAAGATGATCAATCTCTTCCATATACCCGTTTTGAGGAAGATTCTTTTTCAGGCGTTCTATTTCATTCAACCGGATCCTGTCCATACGTTCCTTGAGCTTGCTGATTACGAATGTAATCGAATGTGTCGAAACCCATTTTCTGAACTCAAGAATATATTCATGAACGATCTTCAGGGATTTCGGGATCTCCTTTTCACGTTTTTTAAGGTTCAGACTAACAATTTCCTGCAGGTCATCAAGGTTGTATAGGAAAATACCGCTCACATCATTAATGGCGGGGTCAATATCCCTGGGAATAGCCAGGTCGATCAGAAACATAGGTCTGAAATTGCGTTTACGTGCAATAGGTTGTATCACGTCAGGAGTAATAATGAATGAAGTTCCTGAAGTAGCACTGATAACGATGTCTGCATATTCCAGCGCTTCAGACAAGGCTTCCATACCAAAAGCCCGGCCATTAAACTTATCGGCAAGTTCTTCTGCCTTTGACACAGTCCGGTTAACGACATTGATCTGCTTAACATTGTTTTCCTTGAAATGATAGGCTGCCAGCTCAGCTGTCTTTCCGGCACCTATCAACAGGATGCTTTTCTGCTGAAGATCGCTGAAAATCTTTCGTGCCAGTTCGACACCAGCAAAGCTTACAGATACAGTGCCATCGGAAAGAAACGTGTCGTGATGGATTTGCTTTTTCACCTGCATGGCGAAGTTAAACATCCGGTTCAGGATCGAATCTGTTGCATTCAGGCTGTGTGCGAGGTTATAGCTTTCCTTGACCTGCGTGGTAATCTGTTGCTCTCCTACAATCTGCGAATCCAGACCTGATATTACTTTGAAATAATGCTCAACAGCTTCTGTTCCCCATTTTTCATACGTTACATTTTTATTACTGAAGAAAGAACATCGTTTCTTATTATCCAGCCACACCCGTATCCTTTCCATATCTACCTTATCCGAATAACTAAGGTACAGCTCAGTTCGATTACACGTAGACAACACCATGCACCCATCCGTCCTAAATTCGGAGATCATATTTTCTATTACCTCTTCCTGTTCATCCATGCTGAATGCCACAACTTCCCTGGTCTCAACCGGAGCTGTTTTGTGAGAAATACCTAAAAGTACGATCGGAAGATGTTCCGTCATTTCTTCAACCAATTAATTAAACTTATGAAACGTTTCAGACATAAATATTATGATCCCACCACCTATTATAAGAATAATGTAGCCGATCAACGATACATACGCCATACGTTTTCCTCTCCATTTCAATAATTTCGAGATTATAAAACCTCCAAGATAAATTATCCAGACAGCATCAGAAATTATTACCTTGATGTCGTTTGGCCAGAAATCTCCGATCATCTTCAGTGCCTGGAAATGTCCGAGTAATATACCTGCTCCCAACAACACAATACCGATTATCACCGACCGTATCCCCATACTTTCGAGATAGGTTATGGCAGGTAACTGAACAAACAGTTTTCCAAGATTGCGTTTTTTCAGGTTATTATTCTGTATCAGATATATTAGTGCATAGATGGCAGATATGCTTAAAGCGGTGTATCCCATAATCGACAGGGATGCATGAATTGCGAAAGAAGGATTGCTGAGTAACTCGTTGGTCTCTGCTTCCCAGTTTAGGGTAAAAGCTGAAAGCACCTCAAAAATACCGGCCAGGGATAAAATAAACAATCCGGATCCTTTGTTTTCAAGTCCCATTTCAAGAAACATATACACGAACAGGATCGAAAATGCCAGAAAGGAATACGAATCGTGGATTGATGACAGGGGCATCGTGTGTATCGAGATATTTCTTGTGATTATCTCCAATCCATGCAGGACCAGCAATAACACCAAAAATACCGTAGTCTTTTTTGTAAACCTTTTCGATTTACCCTGGTATATCATATAGTACAGATATATGACACACAGATATAATACCGGTAAACTAAAACTAAGTATCTGACTGAATAATTTCATAAATCAATTTCAAATTACAGGTAAATTACAACAATTATTTATTCATAGATACCTGTTTGTATTCAAATTTTACCCATTCCATATGCTATCAAAATAACATTTTTGAAGGTTATAGGTTTTAAAAAACAACAAAGATATGATTCTTGCCTGACTATTCAGAGAAAAAAACAGGCATCCAACCATAAATAATTGCCATTGATCCAAATAAATTAACGATTGATCATAAGATCCTAAGAATAAATAATAATTACATTATCTTTACAATTATTGAATTACGTACATCAATTGAGGCTTTTTAAAAAAGGAACGTTACCCATGAAAGGGTTATTGATTACCTGCATATATATTGGGATACTCCATTTTTGTTCTTTATCTGTGCTCCATGCGCAGGGCGGGCGTGATTTATCTTATCAGGACCAGGTACAGATCATTTCCAACTACTCGGATATTAACTCTCAACGACATGAAGTTAAGACTGTAAAGGCATTGCTAAATGAAGGTGTCGAAGGATTCAGGATCCATTTGTTATGGGATTATGGCACATCCATGCTTTTATATAAAACCCCCCAGGGAAAGCTTGAGGATTTTTCTCTGGTTATTGATGACTTCAAAGTCTATTTTGAACAAAACCCAAACAACGTCCTTACTCTGTTTCTGGATTTGGACCTGCCAATAGACTCGCTCATTAAAGTTTTAAAGCAAAAAGATGTTATTAAGCATTTCTATACCCATACACAAGGCGAAGAATGGCCCACGATACAGGAAATGATCAAAAATGATCAGCGTCTGGTGTTGTTTAGTATGGAATCCATATTCAACAAACCAGACTGGCTGCACTATATCTGGGATTATGCCGTTGAGCCGTATTTTTCGTTGTTTGATGCTCCGAATTTTATGGGCGAATTCCTTAAGGGTGATCCTAAAAATCAGCTGCTGATATTCAATGACTTTAACTTCCCTTCACACCGGCTCGAAAAAGAATCGGTTTACATATTTGATGTCAACACCAACCATTACCTGATGACCCACTGCCTGACGATCTGGAGGAATACAGGCAAGATTCCTAATTTCGTATTTATGGATCTCTATGATCCAAGAATCCAGTTTATCCAGTTCGGACTGAATTCGCTGAATATGATAAAAGGTACGGTTACGTACAACATGCAACTCATGAATTCTGTAGGATGGGAGGGACGTAGCAACTGCCAGACAAACGGAAAATTTAATTTCCCGATCGTTCCGGGTGACCGGATCACACTAGCCCCCAAAGTACCGGGTTTTCGCTTCATGCCAGAATCTGTCTATTTCGAGGAACCCCGCGAATCGATCACGCAGAATTTCGTAGCGGTACCTCTGAACATTACCACCGGACTAATGGCCTACTATCCCTTTGACGGCAAGACCAGGGATGAAAGCCTGAACAACTTCCACGGAAAGCCTGAGGGCATCAAATTCACGGAGGATAAGGAAAGAGATTATGTAGCTGTTTTTGATGGAGATGATTATGTCGTTCTGCCTACTGCTGAAGATATGCACCTGAGAGATCACGATTTTACCATAAGCGCCTGGATCAAGATTTACCCGAACGAAAATACCGATAACAGTATCATTGGAAATACGGTCAGTTCCTATCAGGAAGGATTGCATTTTACGATCAGAAATAAAAAACCCTATTTCGGTTTTTATTCAAATGATGTTCAGGGTAATACCAAAATAGAAGATAATGAATGGTACCATGTTGTTTGCCGATATAACAAACTGAATGGTGAGCAAGCTATTTTTGTCAATGGCAAGCTTGACAGCAAATCTTTTGGGCATCCTCCGTATCAGGGGAAAGAAGAACTAATTGTTGGTAATGCTTCACTCAGCTGGCCTGCTTTTTTTGTTGGTGAAATAGATGATCTTACGATATGGGACCGGACTCTTGGTGATGAAGAAATTTATAACATTTCAAAGGACGTACTAACCCTTAAACCTAAATCCGCATTTCTTTCCGGCATACGACTTTGGAGCATTGTTGTTTTCAGCAGTACACTTATAATTATTGTTGTGCTTTATATCCGCAAAAAAAGACTCATTACCATAGCAAGCCCAAAAAAGAAAAAAATCATTTCAGCTGTACATAACGAAGCCGGCAAAAAGGCCTTTATGAAAATTCTTGAAAATGGTGAAAAACCTAAAAAGAATGTCATAAAACTCTTTGGGATATTTTATGTGCTCGATAAAGAAGGAAAAGATATTACCTCTGAATTTACGCCTAAGTTAAAAAACCTGTTTCTGGTAATATTACTTCACTCATCCCACAATAAAAACGGGATCACCACGGAGGATCTAACAAAAATTGTATGGCCAAACTACTCAAATAAAAGTGCGAAAAACAGCCGTGGTGTAAATATCCGGAAGCTCAGGGTTATACTTAACAATCTTGAAGGCATTGAGATCATCTTTTCAAGAGACCGATGGACAGTTGAATTGTCAGATGAGGTATATTGCGACTATTTTGATTGTTTGAATTTGCTGGACAACCCTCAGTTTAACAGCCCCGAATATTACCTGAAGCTATATTATCTGGTACGGGACGGACAGCTTGTAAAGAATGAAAATTATGAGTGGATGGATGATATAAAAGGGTATATCGATTACAGGGTAATTGATATCCTTCTCAAATACATCGGCCTGATAGATGAACAACAGAACAGCGAACTGATCCTGGATATAATTGATCGAATCCATATTTCGGATCCTGTCAATGAAAAAGCGTTTGAAATGAAAATTAAAATGCTGCTTGATCAGGATAATTTCAATACTGCCCGATATGCCTTCGATGCCTTCACAAAAAACTATCAGGAATTCTACGGACAAGCCTACAAAAAGAAGTTTGATGAACTTGTTTCTACCAATAATCTACATTGATTTTCTTATTTCAATATTTTTTTCAATATTTTTAAAAAATTTTTAATACGTTGTATTTCAGCTAAATACAATCCATTTCTAACAAAAATTAACCCGTATTTAACCCATCATTAATTACGGCGTAAACAAAAGATAAATCATTGATAAACCACCCCTTTCTATATTTGAATCATACTTAAGCTGGAGGATGAAAAATATTTGCATTCACAAGTTTTAAAACAGTTTAAATCTTGCTTTCATCCTGCTTGACTTAATATAGCTTAATTGTTGGATCGTTTAACAGGGGTTGAAAAAAGTTGTAATAGGCAAGTATATGAATGCAAAAGTCAACTAGAATAATATAAACCCAGAAGTGATAGTGTGGTCATAAGTAACATTATGGCCACATATTTTAAATTTCAGTACAGCTGAATAATCAAAAAGATGCCGGGGGTCTGTGTAAATAGATATTTAGTTTACAAACCTCATACAAATCTTTAAAACAATAAATTCTCCGGCATCTTATTTCCACTTCTTTCACGGTCGCATGAATGAATTTAGATAAAAATAATTCGTTGTTTAGTGTTTTGGTTAATAGTCATTATGGGCCCTGTTAGGAGATGATCGGGGCCCCATTGACTTTTTGTGAATTACATAATTATATACTATATTTTTTATAATTTGTATCAACAGATTCTTTCATGACAATAAAATCGTAATACAATGAGCATCAAAAATCCAATCTTACCAGGATTTAACCCTGATCCCTCTATTTTAAGAGTAAATAATGATTACTACATCGCAACCTCAACATTTGAATGGTTTCCCGGAGTACAGATCCATCATTCAAAAGATCTGGTTTACTGGAAGCTGATCACGCATCCCTTAAGCAGGAAATCACAACTTGATATGGCGGGTAATCCGAATTCCTGTGGTATCTGGGCACCCTGTCTTACCTATGATAACGGAACATATTACCTTATTTATACAGATGTTAAAACCTTTAAAGGGATTTTCAAAGATGCCCATAACTACCTTGTAACAGCAAAAGACATACTTGGCCCATGGTCAGATCCGGTTTACCTTAACAGCTCAGGCTTCGATCCTTCGTTGTTCCATGATGAAGATGGCAGAAAATGGCTGTTGAATATGATCTGGGATCACCGAAAGGACAAAAATCCTTTTTCGGGCATTCTTATCCAGGAATATTCGGAAAAAGAACAAAAGCTTGTTGGCCCGGTAAAAAATATATTTAGAGGAACAGACCTTGGACTTGTTGAAGGTCCGCACGTTTATAAACGAAACGGGTACTACTACCTGATGACAGCTGAAGGCGGAACTGAGTTTGAGCATGCCGTGACCATGGCCCGTTCTAAAGAGCTCTTCGGCCCTTATGAAGTGGATCCCCGGAATCCTATACTGACATCTGTAAACAATCCAGCCCTCGAACTACAACGTGCAGGTCATGCCTCACTGGTGGAAACACAGAAGGGCCAATGGTACCTCGCGCATCTTTGCGGGCGACCAATACCTTCACGAGGCCGGTGTATTATGGGCAGGGAAACGGCCCTTCAAAAAGTCATGTGGACAGAAGATGGCTGGCTTCGACTTGAAGAAGGAGGCAACGAACCCCAGGTGTTCGTTGAAGCACCGGATCTTCCCGAACATAAATGGGAAACGCCTCCGGCAAAAGATGACTTTGATTCGGATGTTCTGAACATACATTTTCAATCCTTACGTGTTCCTCTTGATGAAAATTCACTGTCCCTGACAGAGCGGCCCGGGTATTTACGACTTAAAGGTGGTGAATCCTTAAGCTCTCACCATCACCAATCCCTGGTCGTCCGCAGGCAACAGGCATTTTTCTATACCGCAGAGACATGTCTTGAATTTGATCCTGAAAATTTCCAGCAACTGGCAGGGATTATCTGCATGTATGACAACTGCAATTTCTATTACCTGCATGTCACCCATGACGAAGAGCTCGGCAAATGTCTGGACATTATGACGTGTAAGAAAGGTGATTTTGATTTTCCGCTGTCCGGCAAAATTCCCCTGGGAGATCAATCCAAATGTTTCCTTCGGGCAGAAGTGGATTATGACAAACTGGTTTTCTCACATTCTGTTGACGGAACATATTGGAAAAAGACCGGTCCGGTATTTGACGCCAGCACCTTGTCGGATGAATTTGATGAAGGAGGTGCCGGAGCACATTTTACAGGTGCTTTCGTTGGTTTATGTTGCCAGGATTTGGGCGGCACCAGAAAACCTGCTGATTTTGACTATTTTGAGTATACAGAAAGAGAATAGTTGCATTCCACTGAAATGAGTTTTTAAACTTATTTCAGCAATTTTATTGATATCTTCCGTAACCGAGTGTTTGTTCGTTCAAATTTTTTATTTCTAATGCTGAAATTAAGGTATAATCCTTAGTTTTGCACTTTTAATTAAATAATTAGAAAACCCATATCAATTATGAAGGCATATGTATTCCCCGGTCAGGGGGCTCAGTTCCCCGGGATGGGAAAAGATTTATATGAAAATTCTGAAAAAGCTAAAATACTGTTCGAATCAGCGAATAATATTTTAGGCTTTCGCATAACAGATATTATGTTTGAAGGCACTGCTGAAGAGCTTAAGCAAACAAAAGTTACCCAACCAGCCATCTTTCTGCATTCCGTGATCTTGGCGTTGATCAATGATGATTTCAATCCGGATATGGTAGCAGGCCATTCTTTGGGAGAATTCTCCGCATTGGTAGCAAACAAAACACTTACGTTTGAAGACGGACTTAAACTGGTATTTGCACGTGCACAGGCCATGCAAAAAGCCTGTGAGGCAAATCCTTCCACAATGGCTGCTATTCTGGCTCTTGAGGATAAGGTTGTTGAAGATATTTGTAACAGCATCGATGAGGTGGTTGTGCCGGCAAATTACAATTGTCCGGGCCAGCTTGTAATCTCAGGATCAAACAAAGGCATTGAAATCGCTTGCGAAAAAATGAAAGAAGCAGGCGCAAAACGTGCCCTTCCTCTACCCGTAGGAGGTGCTTTTCACTCTCCGTTAATGGAACCTGCCCGTCAGGAGCTGGAAGAGGCGATCATGAAAACAACCTTTTCACAGCCTATATGTCCTGTTTATCAGAACGCTACTGCGATGCCCTCCTCCGATATTGATACAATCAAAAAGAACCTGATCGATCAGCTTACCGCACCGGTAAAATGGACCCAATCGGTACAAAAAATGGTCGGTGACGGAGCTACTGAATTTATCGAATGTGGCCCCGGGAAAGTGCTTCAGGGATTGGTTAAAAAAATTGCAGGTACAGTAGAAGCTTCAAGCTTATAAAAATCATCATGAAGGAACAATCAGAACCAATCTGACTGTTCCTTCAGTTTTCTTATATCGATTTTCAATCTTTCTTCCCATGTTGGCTCTTATTTTTATCATAGCGATTATCCTGTTTATTTTTGCTTATAGGATTTACGGAAAATTCCTCAACCGACACTTTGAGATTAACGACCAATGTCCAACACCCAGTCATACTGATTATGATGGGATAGATCGGGTACCTACAAAAACTACCGTATTGTTGGGACATCACTTTTCTTCCATTGCAGGTGCTGGCCCTATTGTTGGACCTATCATTGCCGCAGCCGCTTTCGGATGGGTTCCGGCCATATTATGGATTGTGCTTGGATCCATTTTTATCGGAGGGGTACACGACTTTTCATCCCTCGTGGCTTCTATACGCCATAAAGCTAAATCTATTGCTGAAATTGCCAGGGAATATATGTCTCCCTTTTCATATAAGCTATTGCTGATTTTTATCTGGCTGGCAATGGTATATGTACTGATTGTCTTTATCGATCTCACATCCACCACTTTTGTCGAACATGGAGAAGTAGCAACTTCATCAACCTTTTTTATACTCCTGGCAGTGCTTTTTGGAATTGCACTTTACAGATTTAAACTCAAATTGCTATCTGTTTCACTGGTATTTGTACCTTTGATATTTGCCGGTATCTGGATTGGCCATTTATTCCCGATGGGCGTTGAGTCCTTACCGGAAGCATTCCGGAGCGAACCGGGAAAATTCTGGAATGTTATTTTAATTCTGTACGCATTCATAGCAGCAATATCACCTGTCTGGGTTTTATTACAACCCCGTGATTATCTGTCTTCCTTTTTATTATACGGATCCATACTGGGAGCTTTTCTTGGAATTTTGTTCGGGGGATTTAACATCCAATACCCGGCCTTTACTACCTGGTCGGATATTGACAAAGGAACACTTTTCCCGATTTTGTTTATCACCATCGCCTGTGGCGCCTGTTCGGGATTTCATTCTATTGTAGCATCAGGAACAACATCCAAACAGCTCAACAAAGAGTCGGATGCCCGAAAAATCGGTTATGGCGCCATGCTCATTGAAGGATTGGTGGCCATAATAGCCCTGTTTTCCGTAGCCATGCTTCTAAAGAATGATACACTTGTTCATAAAGCCCCTCTGGTAGTATTTGGAACGGGCATAGGAAATTTCCTGACCATCATAGGTATTCCTTTTGAAGCGGGCATGTCTTTTGGCATTCTGGCTGTTTCAACATTTCTTCTAACCACTCTTGATACCTCCACGAGACTGGGACGCTATATTTTTGAAGAACTTTTTAATTTGCAGGGAAAATCCATCCGGTATGTTTCAACTATTGCAACTCTACTCATCCCGTTAATATTTTCCTTCATCACCCTCTATGATTCCCAGGGCAATCCGATACCCGCATGGAAAGCAATCTGGCCGGTATTCGGATCCACAAATCAGCTGTTGGCCGGTCTGGCGCTACTTGTTGTATTTGTCTGGCAGAAAAAAAAGGGCAAAAAAACAATATTCATTGCTGTTCCTATGGTATTTATGCTGACGATGACCCTGTGGGCACTCGGTCAACTGATTTACCAGTCCGGATTTACCACCATAGGTATTATATCATCCGTTTTATTGGTGCTGGCACTTATTCTGGTGGTTGAAGCATTTAAACTCGTTTTCACTCAGCCTAAAACAATCCCTTCTTGAGTTTTTTAAAAAGGGCTGTTTTATTCTGGGTATACAGTTATGGTTCATTTAACTTTCCACTTTTAACTTTCCCACTTTCCACTGATATTTTATAGTAAATCATTTGCCAGATTGGCGAGTTCCGAACGCTCTCCTTTTTCGAGGGTGATGTGCGCATACAACGGATTCCCCTGTATCCGGTCAATCAGGTACGACAATCCGTTACTCTGAGAATCAAGGTATGGTGTGTCGATCTGATATATGTCTCCGGTAAAAACGATTTTGGTATTTTCTCCTGCT
>JBNKDZ010000466.1:0-3739 GCA_050288525.1 Cyclobacteriaceae bacterium | reverse complement strand
TAACCTATTATTTAAATATGCCAATAATATCACCGTCTATACTAAATGCCAATTTTTTACAATTAGGCGATGAAATAGAAGTAATCAATAAAAGTGAAGCTGACTGGGTCCATCTGGATATCATGGATGGTGTTTTTGTTCCGAATATTTCCTTCGGAATTCCTGTAGTCGAAGCTGTCAGGAAGGCAAGCAAAAAACCGCTTGACGTACACCTGATGATTGTCGATCCAGAAAAATATCTGGAAGATTTCAGGAAGGCCGGAGCAGATTCGATCAACATTCATTACGAAGCCTGTAAAGACAAGGATATACGCAGTATTTTAAAAAAAATCCGGCAACTGGGAGCTAAAACAGCTATGACCATCAATCCGGATACACCCGTTGACAAAGTTTTTGAATATTGTGATGATCTGGATATGGTGCTTGTTATGTCGGTTTTTCCGGGGTTTGGCGGACAAAAGTTTATTCCGGAGACCTATGCCAGGATCACAAAACTTAAAGATTTCATCAAAAAAAATCAATTCAGAACACTTATCGAGGTAGATGGAGGGGTCACAGATAAGAATGCAGATGATCTAATACAAGCAGGGGCAGATGTACTTGTTTCAGGAAGTCATATATTCCATGCTAAAGATCCTGTTGAGACAATTCATATATTAAAACAAATAGGCTAATTAACTAATCCCTCTCAGATGACAAAAAATATTGCCTGCCTTCTTGTTATTTCAATTCTGTGTGTTTCTACGTTGCAGGCACAGTCAATTGTCATTTCCGGACTCGTTACCGATAACAACGGGAACCCTGTTGAAAATGTAAATGTGGTAATTAAAGATTCCGGCATTGGTACCATGACGGATAATTCAGGTTATTTTAAATTGAGTGCAAAAAGTAAGGAGATCGTTCTGGTTATCAGCCACCTTAAGTATGAGAAACAGGAGGTTGCACTAAACGAAACTACTGTAATCCCGCTGAAAGTTGTCCTTAGGGAGATTGTTCATGTGCTTGATCAGGTAGAGATCAAAGGCGATCAGATTAACATAGATACGGAAGTTAGCAGAACCACGATTGATCCGGTACAGGCAAAAAAAATGCCTTCGCCATTTCAAAACATAAGTGCCATTATCACAACGCTACCTGGTGTGGCCAGCAATAACGAACTCTCATCAACCTACAGGGTACGTGGGGGAAACTTTGATGAAAACCTGGTTTACGTCAATGATATGCCTATATACCGTCCTTTTTTAATGCGATCTGGCCAGCAGGAGGGACTTGGGTTTGTAAATACAGACCTGGTTTCGAACATCGATTTTGCCTCAGGAGGATGGGCGCCGGAATATGGTGACGGACTGTCTTCCGTTCTAAACATCAAATATAAAAAACCGGAAACCTTTGGCGGATCTGTGTCATTGGGATTGTTGGGGGGATCAGCGAATATTGAAGGAAAACTAAACAGCAGGACCTCGTATCTGCTCGGCATCCGGAACAAATCGTCCGAATACCTGCTCAATACCCTGGAAACAAAAGGAGAGTATAAGCCAAAATTTACGGATATTCAGACTCTTATCAGCTATGACCTGTCTCCCGGCAGGAATACCTATAAGACAGATGTTGAAATGATCTTCAGTTATGCCCGAAACCGTTTTCTCGTTCAGCCTACAAACAGAGAATCCACTTTTGGTACTTTTAACGACCAAAAAAGAATTTATGTCGGATTTGATGGTCGCGATAAGCTAACATACGATATCTGGCAGGGCGGAGTGAAGCTGAATACCTGGTTCTTTAAAAAAATACACAGTCACTTCCTGGTATCCGGAGTGCTATCCAAAGAACGGGAGTATTTTGATGTGGAAAGCGGATACAGACTTTGCAATGTTGATAACGACCCGTCCTCTTCCACATTCAACAAATGTGTGCTTAATATCGGCATCGGCACTCAGTATACTTCCGGGAGGAATCAGCTGAATGCGAAACTGATAAATATTGAAATGCGTAATGAAGTGGCTATAAATGACAATAATACTATGGAGTTTGGTATAGGGTATTCATGGTATGAATTCAGTGACCGTATAAATGAATATGGATTTACCGATTCTTCCGATTATGTCACCATCACAGAAGTGCTGAATTCAAACCTCGACATCGATTATTACAGGCTTCATGGCTATTGGCAAAACACCAGTCATCTTACAACCCGCCAATCATTAACGTATGGTTTGCGGGCTCAATATCAAAGTTTTAATGATCAATGGCTCATTAGTCCGCGAATTCAGTATAACGTACAACCATTTATCAACAAAGAAACGTATATACGTGCTGCTGTTGGTTTGTATCAACAGGCTCCCCTTTACAAGGAACTTCGTAATAAGGAAGGGGAGATAAACAAAGATGTAAAAGCCCAGTCTTCTTTCCATAGCATTGTAGGTATGGATATTAATTTCAAAAAATGGGGAAGACCCTTCAAGTTCACTACGGAAGTGTACTATAAATATTTGTGGAATGTTATACCATACGACGTCGAAAATGTACGGATACGATATTTTGGAGATAATATGGCCAAAGCATATGCCGGAGGTATAGATTTCAGGATCAGTGGTGAATTTATTCCCGGAGATGAATCATGGTTCAGCCTCGGATTATTGACCACTAAAGAAGATCTCGAAAACGACACAAGAGGGTTTATTCCACGACCTTCGGATCAAATCATAAACTTCGGAGTATTTTTCCAGGATCATATACCGAATGATCCGACCACGAAGATCCATGTACGGTTATTGTATGCAAGCGGGCTCCCTTTTTCGCCTCCGAACAATCCCGAATACAGGAATTATTTCAGAGGCGGGGAATATCAGCGTCTTGATGTGGGATTTTCTAAAATGATCTATTTCAATAAAAAAGAAGGCTCTCAAAAGCTTTTTAAATCATTATGGCTAGGAGCGGAAATACTGAATCTCACAGGACATCAGAATGTTATTTCCTATTATTGGGTAAAAGATGTTTATAACTACTATTATGCTGTTCCGAATACGCTTTCTGCCCGTTTTTTCAACCTTCGTCTGATCCTGGACTTTTAAATTTTCAGTTATTTTTTATATAACTGTTTCTGGTACAGTCGTTATCATTTTATAAATTACAGATTATGCCTGAAATTCATGAATCGTGATGAATATAATTTTCAGGTTTATTATATTCGTAATTAAGAAACATTAAATTATTTATTGGAAAGAGAAAATTTACAAAATGATGAAAAAATTAACAAACGGATTATTATTAGGAGGTTTATTAATGATTATTGGTATTACAAATGTTATGGCTCAAGATATTACAGATGAGGATATAAAAAATTATGCCATCATCGAATTAGCCAAAAACAGCATTACCGGTGGAATTAGTCCGATGGTTAATGAACTAATCTCAAAACAGGAAGGAATGACCGGACAACGATTCCAGGAATTGCAAAAAGCTGGAGAGGATCAGTCAAAACTTGATGCTATAGAAGCTCAGGATTGGGAAGTGAAGTTTTTAGGACTTGTTAACCGTCAGATCAATAAAAGAAAAAAAGCAGCTGGTGAAGTAGTAACGTTGTTGGCCGGAAATGCGATGGGTGCTGAAAAATACAATGCTGTAAAGAAAGCAGTAAAGGATGATCCTGCGGTAAAAAGCAAATTGGATGCGATGATCGCAAAATTTGAATAAAACATTCTGATTATATTGACAGAAAGCCGGTTTTTGCCGGCTTTTT
>JBNKDZ010000465.1:0-2567 GCA_050288525.1 Cyclobacteriaceae bacterium | reverse complement strand
ATTAACAATCTATTTATTCGAATGTTTTTTTGTATAAAGCGCATGTTTTTCGTATCTTATACGTATTGAATTAAATCCGGTTTTAATTTCAATAACTCACAACCCGATGAGGGTATGGCCAAAAATTTCTGAATCAAATGTACATAATCATCTAAAAATGGTTGATATAATTGTATTGTATGATATGTTGGTATAACATTGAAGATGTATGGGCGTTGTTATTATGTATACTTTGATCAAGAATGTGTTATGATCAGATTTTAAACATTTAAGTGTCTTTATGAGATAATGAAAATACATAAAATTAGCCTGATTTACATTTTTTTATCTTTAACCTGTATCAACAGCTACGGACAGGAGGTGGTAGATATTTCAGATGAAGAACCGGAAATCAGGATTGAGAAAGAACAGGATATAGGCCTTTATCCCAATCCGGTGATTGAATATTTAAGTGTATTCATTCCTGTCGCTGAACATCAGGATTATGAATTTGAAGTATATAATGTAATCGGGAACAGGATGGATATTGAGGTCCTTGAGAATTCCGGTAATAAATATAAAATCAGTGTCAGGGATTTCAAATCCGGATACTATCTGCTGGTGATCAAAGATCCCATCAAAAGATATAACAAAGCCTACAAATTCCAGAAGGAATAATGCTAAAAAGCAGCATTCCCCGGAGTCCGTGGAAAGGGTATCACATCCCTGATATTCCGCATACCTGTCACAAATGAAACCAGGCGTTCAAATCCCAGTCCGAAACCACTGTGAGGGGCAGTGCCAAATCTCCTGGTATCCAGATACCACCACATGCTTTCCGGGTTAATGTCTAATTCTGCAATCCTCTTTTCCAATACGTCAAGACGCTCTTCCCTTTGTGATCCTCCGATGATCTCACCGATACCCGGGAAAAGAATATCCATGGCACGTACTGTTTTACCGTCTTCATTCTGGCGCATATAAAATGCCTTGATCTCTTTTGGGTAATCAAAAAGAATCACAGGTTTCTTAAAGTGTTTTTCCACCAGAAACCGTTCATGTTCCGACTGGAGATCGGCACCCCAGGCTTCAATGACATATTTAAATTTCTTTTTCTTATTCGGTTTTGAATTACGGAGAATATCTATGGCTTCGGTATAAGAGACCCGTTCAAACTTGTTGGCTACGATGAATTGAAGGCGTTCGATCAGCGACATCTCATTCCTGTCCTCCTGTTTCATGTTTTTCTCTTCGTCAAGAGCCCTGTTATTCAGAAACTCGAGGTCATCCTTGCAATTTTCAAGCGCATAGGTGATGAGGTATTTCAGAAATTCCTCAGCCAGATCCATGTTGTCTTCCAGTTCATAGAAAGCCATCTCCGGCTCGATCATCCAGAATTCTGCCAGGTGTCGCGAAGTGTTGCTGTTTTCGGCACGGAAGGTTGGTCCGAAGGTATACACATTTGACAAGGCCATGGCCCCCAGCTCCGCCTCCAGCTGTCCGGAGACTGTAAGATTGGTTTCCATGCCGAAAAAGTCTTTCGAATAGTCAATTTTCCCTTCACTGTCGGTCGGAGCCTTGTTTGGTTCAAATGTTGTCACCCGGAACATCTCTCCGGCACCTTCGGCATCGGATCCTGTAATTATGGGTGTATGAACGTTGATAAAACCTTTGGAGTTAAAGAAATTGTGAACGGCAAAGATAAGGTTATGGCGTATCCGGTATATTGCACTGAATGTGTTGGTTCGGGGCCGGAGATGCGCTATTTCGCGCAAAAACTCCAGAGAGTGCTTTTTAGGTTGTAAAGGATATTCATCCGGACTGGCGACGCCCAATACAGTAAGTTTCAGGATGGATAATTCCACTGATTGTCCTTTGCCAGGTGATTCAACGAGTTTGCCCTGTACGGAAACGCAGGCCCCGGTTGTAACGAGCCTGAGCGTCTCTTCATCCACGACGCCGGGATCCGCAACAGCCTGAATGTTGTGAATGGTAGATCCGTCATTTATAGCAATGAAAGCAATATTTTTATTTTCTCTCTTTGTTCGTACCCAACCTTTTACGATTACTTCTGCTCCCGTTTTCGCTTCATTCAGGATTTCTTTAATTCTTACGCTGTTATCTTTTTTCACTTTTTCCGTATTAATGTTTATAAAAGAGGTGCAAATTTAACAAAAGAAAAATACCTGAACAGGGCAAAGGACGTAAATTTTAATAATAAAAAAGCCTCAGAGTAAATCTTTTCTGTTATGAATCGAGTATTTATATTAAATTTGGTTGTTGAAATTTAAAAGAGAAAGATGCAGAAGCTTGGATTGATCCAAACGTTAAGTCAGAAGTTATCACCTCAGCAAATCCAGTTTATTAAGTTGCTGCAGGTTCCTACTGCCGAGCTTGAAGCTAGAATAGAAGAAGAGCTTGAGACAAATCCGGCATTGGAAGAAGGACGGGATGAGCCTGAAGAAATGAATGATACGGTTGATGATTTTGATGAAAAGATCCAGGATAACAACGATGAGATAAGTTTTGAGGATTATATGCACGATGACTATAGTGGATATAAAATGCAGGGAGATGGTAATAACCCG
>JBNKDZ010000464.1:0-3469 GCA_050288525.1 Cyclobacteriaceae bacterium | reverse complement strand
GACAATAAAAAAGAGGACCTGATCCCAACCGATTCGGGCATTGTTGTTGAGCCTCAGTTCAAGAAAGAGGGAACCCTTTCATTCCTGAATCCGGAAGGCGACACCATAAAAACTATTGACATTGAAATCGCCGACAATTGGGAAGATCGTGCACAGGGATTGATGTACCGTTCTTCAATGTCGTATGCACAAGGAATGTTGTTTACGTTTGAAGAGGAAGAAGAACAATCGTTCTGGATGAAAAACACCAAAATATCGCTCGATATCATTTATATTGATCAGGAAAAGAAAATTGTATCCATTTACAAACATACCCGGCCTTATTCCACATCATCACTTCCCTCATTCAAACCGGCTATGTATGTTGTTGAAACCCTTGCCGGTTTTACCGATAAATTCGGGGTTAAAGAAGGGGATATCATAACTTTTTATCAGGAAGAGGCTCCGGCATAAACAGCAATATTAAAGGAGACTCTCCTGAAACTCCCATACCCGATAATAGCCTGTTGATCTGGGAACAAACATCATTTTCAACCCGCTTCTGGTAGGCTTGTGGTACCGGGGATTACCTATTCAATCTAGGACTCAATCTGAAGCATATTGAAGTAGGGTATAGCTACGACTTTACGATATCAGACATCGGTCCTCACACAGGAGGATCACACGAATTGTCGGTAATGCTGCGATTAAAAGGCAAAGAAAACGACAAACGAAGGATATCCAATGATTCGAAGATACTTCCTTGTCCGAATTATGGCTTTATCTGGGATTGATGGTGGTTGTTTAGTTGTATGGATAACCGGTATACAACTCAACCACTCAACACCTAAACATTAATTAGGTGGCCGGAATTTAATCCGTAGTGTTACTTCTTCTTCAACATTAGAACCTCCACTTGTAGCAGGTTTCCAGGATGGCCCTTCACGTACTACCCGAATAGCTTCCTGATCGAAGGCTCCTCCCATGCCTTTATCTACAGCAAGTCCGGAGATTCTTCCGTCGGGCATGACTTTAAATATAAGTTTTACCGTTCCTTTTGTTCCCTGGGCTATGGCTGAGGAGGGATATTGTAAATTTCTGTTGATATAGCTTCGGTATGCACTAAAACCGCCTATCGGTTCAGGAGAAGTATAATCGGCACTATTTTCACTTTCTTCCTTACTTTCAGCGAATCCGACTATTACAATATCGCTTAATGCAGCCAAATCTTCCTGTAAACGCAGATCAACTTCCTGTTTATTTCCGAGCTTCACCTCATTTTTCAGAAATCCGGTACTCGAAAATACGAGCACTACATTATCATCATCCGGAACATCCAGCGAATAAACGCCATTTCTATTTGTTAAGGTGCTTTGTCCGGTGCCTTTAACATTTACTTTTACTCCTGACATACCTTTACCATCACTGGCGGTTACATTTCCGGTTATTGTTCTGACATTTGCTGTGTTGCTGAAAGCCCTTTTTGCCGCCGGAGCATTCCCCAGATCACCCGCAATATACCCTTCTTCCTCATACCTTTTAGCCTTTTCCGAAGGTACAGGAGCCTGTACTTCCTGCATGTCCATATCAATAATTTCCATATCCGAAGATTCCATGATTATGGGTTCACTCTCAGTATTAACCATCTCTTCTTTTGTGTCCCGGAGAACATTTTCTTCAACGATTAATTCATCTGCCTGTTCCGGATCAGATGACAATTCAAGAGGAGAAGCCGGAGGAATCAACAATGGCATTGGAGCATCTGTTTCATTAAGATCATCCACATCACCAGGCTCTTTTTCGTATGCCAGCAGCCTTTCATCATATCCATCAGTTGAATCATATTTCCTTGCTTCTTCTTCCTTTTGTTGGGCTTCCCTTACGCTGTCAGCTTTAAATATATTTTTTGTGTTTGAAGAAATATTCTCAACAGGATTGTTTTGGATGATTGAATAAACAAGAAAAGAAAAAACACCAATTAACAGGATCCCTGCCGCAATTTTCAGGTATTTATAGATATCTTTTCGTTCGACACGGATTTTCAGGTTCTGCTTCAATCCTGACAAATCCTCGTTTAACTCTTCTTTGGATAAGGATGACAAACCTTCAAACGCCTGAGCCTCAAAATCATCTTCCAGAAGTCTTTTCTCAAAATCATGACTTTCCAGTGAAGATAATTTTCCTTCAAGGTATTTTTTGAAATCCTCCGGGGAAGAATTCTTTTTATCTTTATGGATGTTCTTATTCATTAGAATTTCTAATACATCTTTTTAAAAGCCTCTTTATATTCTTTCCTTTTTAAAGATCATAAACCGGTATACTGTTTATTAATTTTCGACACCAGTGCTTTCAATACAGATCTTTAAGTTCCGTTTACCGTTCTGAATATGGCTTTTCACTTTTTTCATGTCCATATCCAGTTGTGCGGATATCTCCTGATAGCATTTTTCCTGCAGATAGAACAATCTGATACATTCTTTTTGTTCAGCTTTTAATTTTTCTATGCATGACTTTAATGCAGAAATATCTCTGTCCAGTTTCATTTCACCATTATGATGCATGTCTAGAGAATATTCCATAAACACTTCGCCTTCTTTTTGCAATTGTTTATAGCGCTCCAGTTTGGATTTCTCAGACCGGATATACATCAGACAGAAATTTTTGGTCAGCACATGCAGCCAGCTTTTAAAATTCCGAACATCATGTCTTGTTAGCTCATCCATGAGCTTTTCAAAGATCTGCATAACAGCATCCTTACTTTCTTCACGATTCTGCAGGTACTTCAGACACACACCGTATACAAGATGTATATAACGATCGTACAGTGCCCCGAGATACTCCAGATCTCCTGTTGACCGGAATTTTTGTATCAGTTCCGGGTCTTCAATGGAAGAAAATTTCTTATCCGATTGACTTATAATCATTTAACAAAGTTAATAAAGCGTTTTCACTAAGGTAAATCCAATGAATGCGAAAAAATCCAAAAAAGTTTTATGGAATTCAATCACATTCCACATCATGGACATAAAACAACGAAAAAATTATGACTTTATTGATCTTATTCACATGAAATTGATCAGAAAGCCAACTGTTTTTCGACAAGATGAAGTAAAATCAAATTTTTATAGTTATGAAAAAGATCGTTTCAATGTTATTCGTCGCTCTGTTGACCTCGTGGACGGTTGCAGAAGTGTTTGCTACAGAAATTACCGGCAAGGTGACAGATGCTGACAGTCAGGACCCTATAATCGGATGTACAATCATGATAAAAGGAACTCAAATTGGCACCATTACAGATATAAATGGCACGTATTCCATTAATGTTTCCGGACCTGACGATGTGTTGGTTGTTGCATATGTAGGATATGTTTTGGAAGAAATAAAGGTTGGAAACAAAACTGTTATTGACGTACAACTTTCTCCTGACATGATCCAAATGTCGGAACTTGTGGTTATCGGATATGGAACAACAAAAGCCCGGGAAGGAGTA
>JBNKDZ010000463.1:0-2166 GCA_050288525.1 Cyclobacteriaceae bacterium | reverse complement strand
CATGAATATCCGTAAAAGAAGAAAAATCATCCCAAAAAGGGAGGTGCAGCCGTGTGCTATCTATTTCTTCCATATGTATCCGTGAAGCATTATTTCCCGAGGGAAGCGGTTTAATGGTGATCTGTCCATATACATATTGCCCATACGTCAGGAATGCAAATAATATGAACCCTGTATTTTTAATTATCTTCATCTGATCCTTCAATATCTGAATTCTGATCTCTGTTTTTCCAGTTCGTAAGAATTTCAAGACTATCTGCTTCATTGAGACTAACGACCCAAAGATCTATTTGTTCTCCCAGATGAACTTCTTTTTCCGGGTCAGGACGTTGTTTAAATATATGTCCCGAACTGGTAGCTGATTCAACGTCCAACCCTTTTTCTTCCATCATCCCGACCAGATCGACCATTTTATTTTCATCGATTATTTCAATGATCACAATGCCGATATCCAGTCCGGATCCTTTGAGTGCTACGTCAGCCTCATCAAGTTCGAGTCCGAGCAGGTTTGGGGTGGCAATTATTCTGTTTCCCAATCCATCTCCTACAACGAGATCGATTGATGACCCGATGAGGATCTTATCTCCCGGATTAACAGGTTTTCCCTTGTATAGCTGCTTGATTACTACATTATTAAATTGATATGGAACATATTTGATCTCGCCCCTTTTTAAACCATAACTCTTTAATTCCAGCTCAGCATTTTTCAAGGAATAGGTGGTCAGCTTTGGCATTTTCACCGATTTGGGCTGTTTTGCCTGTACAGTCAGATAGATTTTTCTGCCTTCCTTCACCTGTGCTCCTTCAAGAGGGTATTGTTTTAATACAGATAAGGGTGGGTACTTTGACGCATATCCGGAATCCGTAACTTCAAATTTAAGTTGCCGCATCCCAAGAAATTCTTCCATCTCTTCCAGTTGCATCCCTTCAAGATTTGGTACAGTTATCGTCTCATCCTTGTTTGTGGTGTTGGGCAGGTATACAAAAAAGAACAGCAGATGAAGCGCGAAAATAATTATCACAATCAATCCTAAATGGATCAATAAGGTTTTAATGCTACTGCCTTTCAACTTTGATGATATTTTTTTAATCATAAAACTGAGAAAATAATAATCGATGAATTTATCCTAAAAATTCCAATTTTCTAAAATAAACGACAAAAAGACTAATTTAATTATCAATATGTATGTTAACTGTCAATCTTTTACAACATAATGGGTATCCAGTTCCTGAGATTTTCTGAATTTTTCAAAAGCACTCTCGATAAGTTTGCTTATAAGGTCTGTATACGACACGCCCATATAATTCCACATCATCGGGAACATACTGGCACTGGTAAATCCGGGAATCGTATTGATCTCATTGATCATTATATCCCCATTTTCCTTCAAAAACAAATCAACACGCGCAAAATCCTCACAACGAAGCGCCTTATATGCTAAAACCGATAATTCACGTATCCTTGTAATAGTTTCTTCATCTACCTCTGCCGGAATTTGTATTTTTATGGCATCCTCATCAAGATACTTGGCTGTGTACGTATAAAATTCATAATCTTTTACCATGATGATCTCCCCCGGATAGGATGCTTCCGGATTTTCATTACCGATTATGGCACATTCCAGTTCCCTGCCCTTGACAAATTCTTCAAGAATAATACGATCGTCATATTTAAAACTTTCTGTCAAAGCTTCTTCATAATCCGCTTTACTCTTAACCTTTGAAACACCCACAGAAGAGCCCAGTCCTCCGGATTTGATCATAAACGGCAGCCCAAGGACACTTACTACCTCTTCAAAACTGATGTCTTTATAATTCAGATTGTCAAATTCCATATAACTTGCTACGGGAACGTTGTTTTGGATCAGGATCTTTTTTGCGAGAATTTTATCCATGGAAACAGCAGATCCCAATACTCCTGAGCCTACTAATGGCACATTGCAAGCCTTAAATAGCCCCTGAATGCTTCCGTCTTCCCCATCCGTACCATGTAAAACCGGGAATACAATATCAATCGAGTAGGATTGCTGATCTGAAAGGTCGATGATGACAGGATTAAGCGTGTCAAGCCTGATGGCTACCGGATGCCGGGTGTCTATATCATCTTCAACCCTGTCACTCAGATACCAGGTGCCCTTTTTGTCGATAGCAATTAAGACAACATTA
>JBNKDZ010000462.1:0-6395 GCA_050288525.1 Cyclobacteriaceae bacterium | reverse complement strand
TCAATTCTGTTTTATAGTTCATTGCCAAAGCTGATAATTAACCAAAACTCCAATTACCACATGCTCCAATAATAAGAAGAAGGATCAATACCGGAATAATCCAGGAAGCAATAATTCCAAGAGCTATATAGGCTCTTTTTTTAACAATGAATATGATTGGGGCAGCGATTTGCATTACTATGATTATAAAAATTTGTGTACTAAAAAATTCATCTATTGAATCAGCAAACATATAAATGAATAACGAGACTATGATACTTCCGAAAAAGCCAATAAGAATATCGAAAATTTTCTTCCCAAAGGTAATAATGTGTCTACCCATAATTATAACATTTTTCAGGTTACAGATAAAATTCTCTTTTCATAAAGATATTTCCCATTGATAAATATCAGTACCACAATGGAAATATACTGAAAGAAGGAAAGCCCCAGATACAGGTGTTCGTTGTACCGTATGAATTCCTGGAAAAACCGGAAGATGAAATAAATGTTCATGAGCCGGAAAAACAGGATCCCGGGCCTGGCCGTTTTCAGTTTCAGGAGTGCATACACAAAATAACCGGCAAAAAACACAAACTCATATAGCTGTGTCGGATGCCTCAGAATTTGATCGCCGAAGTCCACACCGGTAAACAGACTCGTTTCTGTACCATAGCAACAACCTGTAAAAAAGCACCCAAGTCGTCCGATGGCCACTCCGAGGGCGATTGCAGGAGCAAAAATATTGCCTTTTTTATCCCGGATGCCAAGTTTATACTTGATAAATAGCACACTCAATGTGCCACCAAGTAATCCTCCGGTGATGGTTCTTCCTGAAAATATCAATTGCAGATCAGGCAGCTGATCAATAATGGCTTTGAAATTAAAGATCCAGTAAAACAATTTCGAACCCAGAATACCTCCCAGTACACCTGCCAGTACAATGTGAAATGTTTTTTCACCTTTCATACCCATCTTTCTGATCAGAATAAAATAGGTCAGAAGTCCAGCCACAAGGCCAAGAAAGACAAAGAATGAGTAGGAGCTTATTTCCAGATCTCCTATCGAAAATAATACCGGGCGTATGCCCCAGTGTTCGGGATGGAGGTGCTCGTCAATCATTTTTTCATTATGCTGCAGGAACCATTTTCATAGCAGGAATACAAGGCTTCACCCGGACAAAATCCCAGGTTGCTCACCGTTTTTAAAATGCAGAATCCCAAAACAACCCACCAGCCGGTAACAGGATTCAGATAAACGGATGTCAGACATATCACACTCAGTATGGTCCCCATCGTATGGGCAAATCGCAATCCTTTCTCATGTACTTCCTTTTCGGCCGAAGGGAATATTTTCTCAATGGTATAGGAGTAGAGCACGATCATAGGAGCCCTCCGGATCTTCAACAGGGCGGAGAGGAATAGTATGATGAACACGATTATCAGCAACGATGGATATTTGAAGATAAACGAACACCACAGGAGTATCGCTACACTGATCTTGCAAAATCTGAATGCATTTACGGGTATTTTCATAGCTTGAATTTTGGGAATAACATACCTGTTTTTTTCTGATATTCTTTGTAGTTATCAAATTTCTCTATCAATAGTTTTTCTTCCTGTCCGGCCCTGTAAATCATAAATGGTATGAATATCAGGGTATTGCTTATAAACGCCAGGTAATTGGGATAGGCCAGACAGGCACCGTAGAACATTAGTATGATTGAAGAATACAAAGGATGCCGGACATACTGGTACATACCTCTGGTGACGAGTTGTTGCTGTGAGTAGATCGTTACCTGGTTCGCCCAGTTACGCCCTAGCGAAAATCGTCCGTGAATATTTATGGCACAGCCTGCCACAATCATGATAAGTCCTGCAATTCTGAGGACAACTCCAAGTTTCTCCGGAAGGTCGATATGACCAATCCTGAATCGTATCAGCAGGTAAAACACCACAAAGAAACCTGTCATCGAACCGGTCTCTACGATGCTGCGTTTCTTTTTTTCTACACCGGATCTGGCTTCCATAAAGTTGATCAATATGGCAACAAACAGGGCAAAAAGGCATACGGCCACGACGATATCGGCAATCTTATCCATCATCGGTGAAAGAGGTTAAAGGCTGAAAAAGGAATTCTCTTCTTCTCCGGAGTAAGGATATGGACACATTCTTTCTGAATGGATTTCATATCAAAATTGTACTTGTCTACAAACGACGTTATGCTGATCCTAAATGTATTTTTATCGAGATATGCTCTCTGCTGCTTTTTGGATTTAAACATATAGCTTTTCGGTATAAGTTTACTAAGATCGTTGATCAGCTTGAAACAATCACACAATGCCGGTTCATTTTGCTCCATCATCCTGTCCACATCGAAGGCAAAGGTGTTGTCGATCACCGGAAGATAGCTGTCGACCTTGATTTTACGTGTCAGGGGTGTGAATTTTCCTTTTTTATCCCTGATCAAGTACGATACACCCACCCGTTCAACATTGCAGGGCAGTGGGATGATGTCACCGCATTTAAAAACATCCGGCACCTGGCTTTTGATATGTTGAATGATACCGGAAAGTGTCATTCTGTTCGCTGGCGGACCTTCGTAATTTCTTCCAAAGTAGGCAGTAGGCTGGAAATTGATCCCCCGGATACCGGGCTTATCCATTCCAAACCGGATGACCTCCCCAATCTCATCGTCGTTGATGCCCCGTTCAACGGTGGTCACCAGGGTGACGAGCAGGTTTTGTTCCAGAAGATTCTCTATAGCTCTGAGCTTCATGTCAGACAGGTCTTTCCCTCTGAAATACTCGTAGGTAGAGGCCCTGAACCCGTCAAACTGAAGGTATACTTCAAATTTTTTGTCGAACTGACCAAGTTGTTTCACAAATTCCTTGTCTTCTGCAATACGCTTTCCATTGGTGTTTAACATGATGTAGCGTATGTTTTTTTGCAATACCAGTTTGATTATATCCAGTATATCCGGATGCATGGTGGGTTCGCCTCCGCTTATCTGCAGTATTTCCGCATCTCCACCTTCGGTTTCCACATAGAAATCTAGCATTTCTTCAATAGTTTCAAGCGAAAGGTATTCCTTTTTACCGCTATCGGCATAACACACCTTGCACTTCAGATCACACTGATTGGTGATCTCGATCAGGCCGATGCATGAATGCTGATCATGTTCCGGACATAATCCACAGTCAAACGGACAACCTTTATCAATCGGGGTCTGGGGTGGTGTGGCAGTTCCGGGTTTGTCGTATTTTCTTTTATTCAGGTGGTATCCCGCATCGTCTTCCAGCAATTCCTTTTGCCATCCGTGTTCCGGACAATGTTTTTGAACATATACTTTTTGGTTTTCGATGATGATCTTTGCAGGTATGCGCTTGCAGCATACGGAACAGATGCTTGTAGTGGATTCATGAAACGTATATTCCCGACTATTCTTCATATGGTCTTTTTTATAAGGTCAGCAGTTTTGATGCATAAAAAGATCTTGATGTTGGTTTCATTAAAAAAAAGCTTCAAAAAGTTCTATGTACGAACAAAATTAACAGATTATTTGAATTATGATACTGAATTGATCAGAATCATTGTAGATCCTCAATCCAAAACCAGGTCGCAATTGGACTCTGTACCGTCGACTGTGGCACCCAGATTTTCATAAAACCCAATAGCGGGATGGTTCCAGCCGGACACCTGCCATCGCAATCTGTGACACCCGTTGGATTTTGCCAAATCTATGATGGTATGGATCAGTCGGGTGCCGATGCCTGAACCCCTGTATTTTTGCAGAACATACAGATCGTCCAGATACATGGATTTGCCCACCCAGGTATAGTACGCATAAAAATATGTGACATATCCGACTATTTCATCAAGCTCCGAGACGGCCACAAAACCATGGAAATAGGCCTTTTCGCTGATCATACGTTCCACCGAGTTTTGCATTTTGTCGGGGAGTTTCTCAAAAAGGGCGAATTCGTTAAACAATTGAATCAATGTGGGAAAATCATCTTCCCTGATCTCTCTGATCGAAAAAGTCATAGTGCTTGTTTTGATAATAGTTACTTATTACGAAAAGAAGGGGGCAAAGGTTTGTTGACTTATGCAGGAGCACAAGGTTTTAGCGATAGCGATTCTTGTGCTGACTATACGAGGGATTCTTGTGGAAATGGGAAATTATTGATTGTAGACCAAATAAAAGAATCGAAAGATAGTCTGGCTGCTGGCACAAACGAGTTGGTGTCATTGGAGGTAGAATTACTCATTATATCCAAATTTGACAAGCAATCAAGGCACAAGTCCTGCTAACACGGATCCCAGGCTGGAAGACTTACGGCAGGAGAGAACTAACCAAATCCTTTTATCCCAAATCGAATAATATTCCTTTTAAGAAGTTTTATAACATGCTTATCGCGCAACGCTTAACAAAAAATTGATATGCAGGATATTAATGGTGTTATTGACAATTCTCTTGTTAAAGAGCTACCGCATGATATCATTATACCTGAAACCATAGAAGGACAACTATAACATATCTTATTAATTATCATTAAATAATCTAATATAATTTATCTTATTTTTATTTTAGCCACAAAAAGTTTTAGAGACAAATTAATGCTCTTTTTTAAATATAAAGGTAACAATCATAATAAAATATTAAATAATCTGTTTTTATCATATAACGAAACATTTTATGAGACATTTTACAATAAATTTCAAAATCGTATCTATAAAACTATTTTTATTTTTATGTGTATTGCCAGGACTAAGTAATATGGCACAGGCCCAAGGAACTTTAACCTTTTCTTTCCAACTTGACAAGCTCACTCATAATGCCCCTCAGTGTGCCATCTGGATTGAAGATGCCAGTGGTAATTATATTGAGACAGTTTTTGTTACTAATTTTGTTGGAAGAAATGCTGGTGGACATCCTTCCGGGAATAACCGTAAATCAGCATTGCCGGTATGGGCTTATAAAAGAGGTGTTGTTGACAATTCCGGTAGCACACCCAGTTATTATCCTCCAAGATACAACGTTGCTTCCTATCCTGCAGATATAGATGCTGTTACAGGAGCAACCACCATTAATTTGTCAACACGTACTTACAAGTTAAATGGCTATTCATCAGGGATTTATAAATGCTATATTGAAGTAAATCAATCATGGGATTACACCAGTGATTTTACAAGTTCCGTCAATGCAAATGGACAACCCTCAGCACTATGGTATGTAGATATAAATGTGTCGGGAAGCACTGATGAAGATCAAATTCTCGACTATGTCGGATATGGATCGCATACTGGTTCTGATGGCGGTATTAATCCTCCTGATAATAAGATTACTACAGCTTATAATCTGTTGAAAACTCAGGGTAGTGGTGCTAGTGCATATAAATTCAAAGTTAATTTCACTCCTGATAATAATACAGGAGTAGAAATTGACGCAGTAACAAATGGGAACCGCTGTGGCTCAGGTACTGTTAACCTTGGCGCAAGTGCCTCTCCAAATACGGCACAAATTAAATGGTATAATAGTAAAACAAGTACTACTGTTTTAGCAACTGGGCCTTCGTATACTCCAACAATCTCCTCTACCACAACATATTATGTTGATGCCACTTATGGTGGAAAAACATCAGACAGGGTAGCCGTAACTGCTACAATTAAACCCATACCTGCAATTAATGGCACTACGGGTGACTCCAGAACTGGTGAAGGTGTAGTAAATCTTGGTGCTTCTTCTGACATAGGAACCATTAGTTGGTATAGTTCCCAAACAGGTGGAAACTCACTGCATACCGGGAATACCTATAGTCCAACAATTTCATCTACAACAACTTTCTACGTTGAAGCGACCAAAGATGGATGCACCAGTCTTAGCCGTACCGCTGTAACCGGAACTATTAGCACTCTACCTGTTATCTCTAATACAACAGGAGGGTCCCGTTGCGGAGAAGGTGCAGTAACCCTCAGAGCAAGTGCATCTCCAAATACTGCACAAATTAATTGGTATGCAAGTCAGGCAAGTACCAGTTCATTGGCAACAGGTGCTTCGTATACTACTCCAACAATCTCCTCTACCACAAAATATTATGTTGATGCCACTTATGGAGGAAACACATCAGACAGGGCTGCTGTTACTGCTACAATTAAACCTATACCTGCTATTATCAGTGCTGATGATGTTGATGCTTGTACCGGGGCTACTGCTTTTGTTAAGGCTGAAGCTAGTGATGGAGGAACTGTTAACTGGTATACTTCTGATAATACTTCTGAAACAGCTATTGAAACAGGTCCGGAATATGTAATTGTAGATATCACCGATAATTCCATATATTATGTTGACGCGACCCTTAATGGATGTACTACTGAAAGCCGTACACCGATAACTATTACTGTAAAGCCAAATCC
>JBNKDZ010000461.1:0-5211 GCA_050288525.1 Cyclobacteriaceae bacterium | reverse complement strand
ATTCACTAATGAAGGTGCTCTTGAGAAAATCATATCGTTTGTCAACACGACTGAAGACCCACCTGTAGAAAGACTGCTGATCCCGGACATGTCACTTACGGCTGCCGAATATTTCGCTAATGAGAAACAGGAAAAAGTGCTTGTATTGTTGACCGACATGACACTTTATGCGGATGCACTCGCAATTGTATCCAATAAAATGGACCAGATACCTTCCAAAGACTCTATGCCCGGCTCCCTTTACAGCGACCTGGCCAAAATATATGAAAAAGCAGTGCAGTTCCCCCATGGTGGCTCGATAACTATTATTGCCGTTACCACCCTCAACGAAGGGGACATTACCCATGCGATCCCGGATAACACCGGGTATATCACCGAAGGACAGCTATTCCTGAGGAGGGATCCGGATATCGGAAAAGTTATTGTGGATCCGTTCAGGAGCCTTTCAAGGTTGAAACAGATCGTGATCGGAAAAAAGACACGTGAAGATCATCCTCACGTCATGAATGCGTTAATACGACTTTATGCCGATGCTTCAAATGCCCGTACAAAGAAAGAAAACGGATTTGATCTTACGGAATACGACAACAGATGTCTTGATTTCGCACATGAATATTCGGAAAGGTTGCTGGCCATTGATATCAACATTCCGATTGATGAGATGCTCCAGACAGGATGGGAACTCTTTGGCAAATATTTTGAAAAGCATGAAGTTGCAATCAAGGAAGACCTGATGCAGAAATACTGGAAAAATAAATGATCTGAATTTGGCACTCAAACTTCAATATAATAAAACCCAGATCCAACGGTTCAACAAGCAATTAGTGATTCGTGAGAAAGCACTGCCTACACTGAAAAGTAAGGAGACGGCTCTTCGCGTTGAAGTAAAAAAGACCGCCAACGAACTGGAACAACTGGAGGATCAGCTAAAGGTTCAACTGCAAAAAGAAGAAAAATCCCTGGGGCTCTGGACAGAAATGCCTGATGTCATACAATTAAAAGCAGCTGATATCAAACTGAAAAATATTGCAGGCGTAAAAATTCCCCTGCTGAAGGATATTGAATACACTGAAACAAAGATCAGCTATTTCAATCAGCCTGCCTGGATCCCGAATGGTCTGAATACCATTAAATCACTTATACGGCTGAAACTGGAGATCGAAATCAAAAAGCAGCAATTCGACATCCTCAATTATGCCCGAAAAAAGACCACACAAAAGGTCAACCTGTATGAAAAGGTTCAGATACCGGAGTTTAAGGCATCCATATTGAAAATCAAACGTTTTCTCGAAGATGCAGAAAACCTTTCCAAGGCAGCTCAAAAAATCGTTAAACAACGTAACGCAGAAAGGGAGGCAGCTCTATGAAAGCAAAAATGAAAAAATTATCGCTGATCCTTTTTCATAATGAGAAAAAAGATTTCCTCGATAAGCTTCAGGATTTCGGAATGCTGCATCTGGAAGTTGATAACAAAAAAATCAGCGAAGATTGTGAAGCGCTGATCGAAGAACGCGAAACCTTGCAAAAAGTCGCTGCTATCCTCAAAAATAATCAGCCGGAAGTGCCGGTTGACAGGCAAAAAGGAATTAGCACGGAAGAAATAACGGAAAAAGTCCTTTCTGTCAACAATAAAACAGACAAGAACAACCAGGAAACAGAGACCCTGAGAAAAGAATTTGCCCAATTACTGCCCTGGGGTCAGTTTGACTGGGCAAATATCCGAAAGCTGGAAGACTCCGGCATTACCATACGATTCTTCACGGCAAGTAAAAAAGCATTTGATAAAGCAGATTTTGCCGCATCTTCAGTGGCCGTTGTATCACAAGTTAAATCTACCATTTATTTTGTTGTTCTCGACAAGGGAGAACGGTCCCAGGTTCCTTTCGAGCCGATACAGTTGCCGGAAAAATCGCTTACAGATATTGAAGCACACATACAGCACCTCGATACCGAGAATGAATCTTTACGGTCCGAGATCAAAGCATTAACAGGAAACCTGCCTGATATTGAATCGAAAATCACTGAGATTGACGATCAGATCTTCTATCACCAGGCATCAGGAAGTTTTCATAAAGCGAAAGGTGCCCACATTCAATACATCCACGGATGGATACCCCGAGGTCAGCTTGACACTATTACAGAATTTCTTGATCAGAATAAAATTGCCTACCTGGTTGAAGACCCATCTGTTATTGATGATGTTCCGGTTGTCCTGAAAAACAGGAAATACAGCAAGAACTTTGAGGTGATCACCAAAATTTTTGAATTACCGAACTACCGGGAACTTGATCTTACACCTGTAATTGCTGTCTTTTACCCGATATTTTTCGCCTATTGTCTGGGCGACAGCGGGTATGGGGTACTATTCCTGATCCTGTTTTCCATATCGTATTTCACTTTCCTGAAATCAAACAGGGTAATAGCAGCCCTGGGAATGATCCTCGGACTATTTACTACGGTAATAGGGATATTAAAATCAGGAACGATCTTTGGAATACCCATAACAAGTCACAGAGATATTCCATTCTTTGACTATTTCTCAGATTTTGTGATCGTTCCGGATACGGGCGACACCCCTTTCAATGCGTTTAACGTTGCCTTGATGCTTGGTGTGGCACAAATAATTGTCGGGGTGATTTCCGCAATATTAAAAGCCCTTATCTATGATTCCTTCGAAGCTTCAATCGCTTCCATAGGCAAACTTCTGATCGTCGTAAGTACGATTGTTCTGTTCCTGGCGCTATCCCAGGATATGGAGATCTTCCTTCCTTTCACCAAAATAGCTACTATCGGATTGATTGCAGGCATCGTACTGGTACTGCTTTTCTACAACATCCGGTTGCCGCTGTTTAAGCGAATCGGAAGTGGCGTTTTGCCTTTATACTTCATATTTACAGGATTGTTAGGTGATATCCTGTCGTATATCCGGTTGTTTGCGCTGGGGATCAGTTCCGGGATACTTGGTCTTGTGATCAACAACATAGGCATGCAGATCATGGAAGGTGGTGTACTTATGGTAGTGGTTGGTGTGATATTTCTGATCTTCGGCCACGCGCTAAACCTGTTTATTTCCGGCCTGGGATCGTTCGTACACCCGTTGCGTCTGACCTTTGTGGAGTTTTACAACAATGCCGGATTCCAGGGTGGAGGTGTCGAATTCAAACCTTTCAAAAAGGAATCTTTAAACGAAAATATTTAACAGAAAAAAATAAATTTGTAACTCAAACAAGATAACAATATGGAAACTACAAATTCTTTAGCACTTGTTCTTGCCTTTATCGGAATTGGATTGATCATCGGACTCCCCGGCATAGGTAGTGCTATTGGTACAGCTATTGCAGGTATGACCACCGTTGGGGCATTAAAAAAGAGAAAAGATGCTTTTGGATTGTTTATTGTATTATCTGCATTGCCCGGTACCCAGGGGCTCTATGGATTTGGCGGATATTTCATCCTTCAGGGATTCCTGACAAAAGATATTACCATGTTCCAGGGCACTGCCATACTCGGTTGCGGACTGGCCCTCGGACTGGCGGGACTAATTTCCGGTATCTACCAGGGAAGGGTAAGTGCCAGCGGTATTGACAGCATTGGTTCCGGAAATGAGGTATTCGGACAAACACTCATCATGGCTGTATTCCCCGAATTATACGCGATCGTTGCTTTTGCCGCGGTGTTCCTTGTAAATAATATTCTGGCTGCCGGCCTGTAAAAAATACCATTTGAATTATTGTCCATAGTACGGTAAATTCAGACTATAGAAAAAGACCTTGAAATGCGTTTAATGTGATAACAGCACTTAAACGCATTTTTTATTTTCAAAAAAACAACCATCATTTTTTGATTTTTTTTCTTGCGGATAACTTCGCATATTTACGCAACAATTTCTTAACTCCTGCCATGCAAAATATTAGCAAAAGCTTAATATTTCAGTATTCATCATTATAGAAATACTGTATAGATTTGCAATCAAGATTGATCATTCTTACTATGTTTAAAATAAAACTTAATCAAAAAATCCATAATCAGAATATTATGAAAAGAATTTTACTATTCGTTTCAATGATGTGGCTCTCCTGCTCTGCATTTGCTCAGACAGGCACCATTGAAGGTAAAATTAATGATGGCGATTCCAATGAAGGTTTACCTGGCGCCAATATATTAATTAAAGGAACATCATCAGGCACCATTACGGATATTGATGGTAATTTCAGGATCTCAAATCTTAAAACCGGATCTTATGTTCTTGAAATATCCTATATCGGCTATGAGATCAGAGAAATCAATACAACGGTAACGGAAGGTCAGACAACAGATATCGGCACATTAGAACTTGCTCAGGCAACTGTAGGACTGAAAGAAGTTGAAGTCATTGCTTCAGTTGCCATTGACCGCCGTACGCCGGTAGCTTTCAGCACTATCGGAGGAAAAAAAATAGAATCGAAAATCGGGAACCAGGAATTTCCGGAAATTCTTCGTTCAACACCTTCAGTATATGTCACAAAACAAGGTGGGGGGTTTGGAGACAGCCGTATTAATGTTCGAGGTTTTGACCAACGAAACACGGCAGTGATGATCAATGGTATACCTGTCAATGACATGGAAAATGGCTGGGTTTACTGGTCCAACTGGGCCGGACTTAGTGATGTCACTTCAAACATGCAGGTTCAAAGAGGCCTGGGAGCCTCTAAATTAGCTGTAGCTTCGGTTGGCGGATCTATTAATATTATTACAAACGCTGCAGAAATGAAAAAAGGTGGTTCTGCTTCAACTTACATTGGCAATGACGGGTATCAAAAATATGGCCTTATGTTATCTACTGGTCTTGGTGATAAGGGTTGGGCTATAACTTTCCAGGGAACTCATACCCGTGGGGATGGATATGCTGATGGGACCTTATTTCGTGGATGGTCTTATTTTGGATCAATTGCCAAACAAATTAATTCCAAACACTCCCTCCATCTCACTGCTTTAGGAGCGCCTCAATGGCATTTTCAAAGAGAATATGGAAGTTATGACGGTGTAACCATTGAAACTATTGAAGAAAGAGGGATCAGATACAATCCTCAGTGGGGATATTATGCCCAAAGTGAATACAAAGACAATCTATTTTCATGGAGGAAAAATTTCTACCATAAACCAAAGATCTTCCTAAACCACTACTGGAGTATTTCTGAAAAAACAGAATTGGCAACTTCTGTTTATGCTTCA
>JBNKDZ010000460.1:0-3988 GCA_050288525.1 Cyclobacteriaceae bacterium | reverse complement strand
AAATAGATGTTAACTTAAAACCTTGATATGTTTTTTAACCTTCCGGAAAATCAGACTATTTTAAGCGCTCTATGGTGTTACGTATTATCAAACTTGTTCAAAGCATGCTTTTGTTGCGTTCGGACCTGAAGGTTCAGAATCGATTTTTTGATGAGCTGCTGCAGGAACAACCTTTGTCGGATCTCAATCCAAATGCCGTAAGATCCATCCGGGAATATGTGACGCTGGTAATTGCCGGTGTGTCCGTGCCACTGGCGATGGCGAGAGGGCAGCAACTATCCGGGGCAGAGCGGAAATTGCAATCTGTGCTGGGTGTTTATGCTTTGCTGAGGGATAAGTTTGATGACGGGGATCTTAATTCGCAAAATATGCGGGAATCTGCCCTGAAGGACCATCTTTTTGACTATATGATGCACCATGCTCCTGATGCGGATTTTTTCGTGAAAATTCATGAAAAGGTGATCCGGGCTCAGGAAGAAAGCAAAAGGCAGTTTGATCCTTCCATTTCAAATGAGGATATTCTGCGGATCACTTCGGAGAAATGTGGTAATGCATTTTTACTATGCCGGGCGCTTATGTCTCCATTGCCTTCTGAAGAGGAGGTGACCTTTATCCAAAAATATGGTGAAATGGCCCAGGTAGGAGATGATATTCTCGATTGGTACGATGATTTTAACAAAGGAATTCATACATTGGCTATCCGATTTACCCTCGATAGTTTACAAACGTTGTACAGCGATGTATTGCACACAACAATTCTGGCAATCAGAAACCTTAGCTGTACTTCAGAAATAAAACGTACCATACAAAACAGGATCCTGATCATGGGAGCCATTTTTCAGCTTGGTCTTGATAACATGCTAAATAAAAAGATTGATAACCGGCAGTCCCCGAAAATGAATAATGTCACAAGGGATGATATGATCATTGATATGGACAAGCCGGTATACTGGTGGAGATGTTTAAAGAGATCCTTGTATTTAATGAAGGTGGAAAACAGATTTTTATACTAATACTATTTAATGATGAACGGAAAAGAGCGAATCATAAATGCTTTTAAACTTAAAGAAGTAGACAGAATACCATGGGTCCCTTTTGTAGGATGTCACGGAGGGAAGCTGATTGGGAAAAATGCCACAGATTATCTGAAATCCGAACAAGCCATCATTGAAGGGATCAGCAAGGCTATTGAATTGTATGATCCGGATGGCATACCTGTTATGTTTGACCTCCAGATTGAGGCAGAAGCTTTAGGTTGTGATCTGGCATGGTCGGATGAAAATCCTCCGGCAGTGGTGTCACATGTGCTGATGAATGGGGTTTCATTAGGGGATCTGAAGGTTCCCTCGGAGACAGATGGCAGGATTCCAATCGGGCTAAATGCTGCACGTGCACTCAGAAAGAAATATCCTGAAAGAGCCTTATATGGTCTTATAACAGGCCCTTTTACGCTAGCCTTACACCTTATGGGAACGGATATTTTTATTAAAATGATGGAATCTCCGGAGGAGGTTATGGAATTGCTGGAGTTTACCAAACAGGTAGGGACTGCTATGGCCGGATATTACATTGATGCAGGTTGTGACATTGTAGGTGTTGTTGATCCCATGACTTCACAGATAGACCCTGTTTCCTTTGGAATGTATATCGAGCCACCTGCAGCAGCTATTTTTCAATACATCAGGGATAAAGGGGCAATGAGTTCGTTTTTTGTATGCGGACATGCACAACAAAACATTGAAGCCATGTGTGCCTGTAAACCGGATAATATTTCTATTGATGAGAACATTCCCCTTGATTTTGTTAAAGATATTGCCTTAAAGAATAATATCAGCTTTGGCGGTAATATGAAGCTTACTGTTGTACTGCTTATGGGTACTGCCGAAGATGCGCAAAGGGAAGCCCTTGAATGTATGGATCTGGGAGGTGAAAGAGGATTTATTCTCGCTCCGGGATGTGATCTGCCACTGGATACTCCTCCCGAAAATCTCAGTGCTGTAACGCAGCTCGTTCAGGATGCCTATACACAGGAAGTAATACGCACTAAGGAGAAATCCGAGTCAGATCTTGAACTGCTCAACATGAAGGAATACGGGAATGCCAAAAAGGTGATCGTGGATATCATCACCCTCGATTCCGAATCATGTGCGCCGTGTCAGTATATGGTTGAATCTGTCCGGAAGGTAGCACCATATTTTGAGGGGATTGTTGAGTGGCGTGAACATGCCATTAAGAAGATGGAAGCTGTTACCTTTATGAATTCGCTGATGGTCAAGAACATCCCTACGATATGTATTGATGGAAAAATAGCCTTTGTATCTCAGATTCCTCCGAAAAATGAATTGATAGCTGCTATTCAGAAACGGATCAATGAAAAGCTGAAGCTTATGATCCGGTCGAAAAATACGGAGTTCGTGATCCTGGGAAATGATTTGGATGAATGTACGCCAGTGAAAAATATTATTGAACTGGCATTGAAAGAAACCGGAAAAGATATAAATGTACGTGTCAGTACGGATCCGAAGGAAATACAGTCGTTTTTAATCAGTTCGACTCCTGCAGTAATATTAACAGAGCATAAGGTAAAAGCCCAGGGAGAAGTGCCCAAGGTTGAAATTGTGCGGGAATGGCTTAAAGATCTGTAGAACAAAACCGAATCATAATGGATAAGATTCCTGTTTTTTTGGTTACAGGTTTTCTCGGAAGTGGTAAGACGACACTCATCAAGAGGGTGATCGATCATTTTCAGGGGAATGAGCGGGTAGGTATTGTTCAAAATGAATTTGCACCTTCCAATTTTGACGGGAAGGAACTGAGAAGGTTGACGAACAGCGATTTTGAACTGTTGGAGATCAATAACGGGTCGGTATTTTGTGTATGTCTGCTGGAAGATTTTAAAGGTTCATTAAAAAAATTCGTCGAAACCTGCCATCCGGATATGCTGATCATTGAGGCAAGCGGATTATCAGATCCTGTTGCACTCGGACAAATCTTTGATGATCCTGTATTAGGAGAGCGGTTGTTCTATGCGGGATCGGTCTGTGTTGTGGATTCGAAGAATTTTTTAAGCCTAAGCAAATTGATGCTTCGGATCACCCATCAACTCATGATCGCGGATGTTGTTATATTGAATAAAATTGATTTGAATGAAAATTATGAGGATGTGCAGGAAAGCATTGAGGCAATAAATCCTTTTTGCCGAAAGTTCTTTGCTGCCTATTGTGAGGTGAACATTGATGAAATATTTAATTTTTTACCGGCTGAACTGAAAATCCAGAAGAAAGATCGAAAATCACCGGCAAACGCTCAAAAGCCACAAATCCAATCTGTAGTGTTAAAATCGGTTAAACCTTTGCAACTGGAATTGATTGATGATTTTTTAAAAGAAGTTATCCCGTTGACATTCAGAGTGAAAGGATATATTAAAACTGATGATGCTGTTGTTGTTGTTCAGTCGTCATTTGGAGAGGTACATAAGGAGAAGATCTCTCAATCGTTGAGGCAGACAGAATTAATTTTGATGGGCGAGGGGATACATCCGCGTATGATCAGGGAGATTTACAGTAAGTATTGTCTGGTATAGAAAAAAAAGAGAAAACTATATCATCTCTTAAATAATTATTTTTCCTGTTTTCCGGATGGCACACCCATTTCAGAAATTCAATTCTAGTCATGATCCTATGCAGAAAAGGTTCTGTCATCATATTTTTCATTTCCAAAATAACCGGTTTGAATGCCCTTACTTTTTGTCATTGCCACAAAAAGTAACAAAAAAGTCTAGAAAGAAAAAAGCTTCTTCCCGCAAGTCTTACCCGCTCCCCGCTTTTCTTTCCTCCCTGCGCTATTTGTTCGACAAATCATGATTTTTTGTTGCTTGAGGAGAATCCTGCAGTTTTACTGATAGGACACCCGTTTTTTACAAAGAAAAATCATAACATACTGTATTTCTGTGTGTTATGATTTTGATAAATATCTATAAGGTATTGTC
>JBNKDZ010000459.1:0-2774 GCA_050288525.1 Cyclobacteriaceae bacterium | reverse complement strand
ATCAGTCAGTTTTTCCGGAGGTTTAACAGCGAAGAGGATATTACCGGTAAGAGGATCTTTGATGGGAACTCAAATTATCACAACACGGAAAACAGGAAAAAGTATATAAATATGCTTTTTGACAATTCCAACATGAATATTACAGATGCATTAAAATCGGATTTTATTAAGGATGTTACCGAGAAAAGATCACCGCAATTACTGGATTTTTATGGAGGGAAATGGTTTGCCGAGGTTAATGCAAAATTCTTTTATCAGGGCAACCTTCGTACAGTTATCCTGTTTATGGAATTGGAAAAGGAAAACCTTGGGACAAAATGGGTAATTAAAGAAGTCTATTTCTATCCGTTTACCGAACTCTTTTATACGGATTCATCAGCAAGAGGTAAGTTCCTGCATCCTATGAGTCATGAACTTGACTTTATGAATCTTATAAAGGTCTTTAAAGACGCAAAAACAGTTGAATATTATTTTGACGAAAATTATAAACCTGACTTCCGCACACTATTATTGTACGAAGTGAAAAAAGGTGATCTTGTATTTAAAACGATCGAAAAGGTTCGGTTTCATTTCTTTCAGGTTAAAGACTGGTATTTCGAGCTATCAGAATTTAACAGAAAAGGTTATAACACAGGATGGCTTATTTCAAACCTTACAAAAATACCGGAAGATCAGAAAGATATAATGATGAAATATATCTACTATGAATATTAAAACGAGAAGTATCTTTCGTTTAAAAGTATATGTTTTAAATTTTTACTGGCTATGCATTCCCGGTGTTTTATATGCACAAGAAACACCCGATAAGACAAAATTAGCCGAATATGAACGGGAAGCCAAACAACTGGTTTCCTACTTCAGCTTTACGCTGAATGTGCTTGGTGATCCTGAAATATCAGCGAGAGACAAGGATGTAGTAATTAATGAAAGCTACCTGAAAATGTGCAGGGATGCTAAAGTTCAGATCGAAGACGATCTGGATGATAAACGTGAAGTTGTGACAAACAAGGACGTTCAGGCCTACCTGAAAGATGTGGATTTCTTCTTTGAACGGGTGAAATTCGAATTCAACATTGAAGAGATCACCAATGATTTCAATGAAAATAATCAGCTGTTCTTTACGGTAAAAACAAACCGTAATCTTCGTGGTATCACCATCAACGGGGATAGCGTAAACTCGGTAAAGGAACGGTTTTTCGAGATTAATGTCGATGAAGAAAACAAAGACATAAAGATTGTAAGCGTCTATACCACCAAACTTGACAGGAACGATGAGATTCTTGCCTGGTGGGAAAACCTGAGCGCTGAATGGAAACAGCAGCTTTGTCAGTCCATTGAAATACAACCCGGATTAAAACTGGCAGATATTCAGGAGTTTACCGATACTTCGTATGTCATAAATGGTACTGTAATACCTGAATCAATCAATATTATCTCTACGGTTGAAAAGGTAATGGAGACAACGGAGGTCGATATCAGCAATAATAAATTACTGTTGGATATCCGGCCGCTGAATGAGTTGAAAAAATTAACCACACTGAATATCTCGAATACAAACGTTGATGATCTGTTCCCGGTCCGGAATCTTACCAATATTGAAACCCTGGATTGTTCAAATACAGGTGTAAGCGATCTTACACCAATAAGGTATTCCAGATCCCTGAAGTCACTGAACATACGTAATACGGTGATATCGGATATATCGATGCTGGAAGGGTTTAACCAACTGGAAAAATTACAGGTTGATAGTACCAATATCAACGACCTTTCACCGGTGACAGGACTCTCAAAACTGAAGACCCTGACCTTCGCTGGAACAAGCGTGCGGGATCTGCCCGATCTGAAAAAATTGTTGGGTTTGGAGCATCTTGATATGTCAGGAACGCCGGTTCATAAACTGGGTGAAATATCAAAACTTTCAAATATCAAAATTCTTTGCTTCAGCAATACACCTATTCTGACTCTCGAGCCACTTAAAGAGATGCAATCGTTGCAGGAAGTCCGGTTTGATGAAACAATGATTGATGATATCAGCATTTTGTATGACTTGGAAAATTTGAAACGTGTTTATTGTGACAAAACAGCAATCGCTCTCGAGGAATATCAGGAAATGCATGACAAGAATCCGGATTGTAAGATGATCTTTATGACCGATGGGCTGCAGGAATTCTGGTCTGGTCTTGATCCGGAATGGAAGACAGCCTATAAAATTACGGATGAAGGCAAGGAACCTTCTCGGGAAGAAATCCATCAAATCCTGGATGTTGAATCTCTGAACCTGAAGGATAAAAAAAACATCATAAGTTTGTCACCGGCAGAATTTGCGCTGAATTTACGGGTAATTGACTTTTCGGGAACAATGGTTTCTGATGTAGCTCCGCTCAGCCAGTTGTTAAAGTTGCAAAGGATAGACGGTTCTAATACCCGGGTCAGTGACATCTCGTCTCTTGAGGAATTGTCGCAATTAAAAACCATAAAATTCAATAACACCTCTGTAGAAAATATTAATGACCTGAAAAGATGCTTTGCCCTGGACAGTCTTTATTTTAACAACACTCAGGTGGCCAATATTGAGGTGTTGAACAGTATTAAAGGATTTAGCTTCGCAAGTTTTGAAGGAGCAAAGGTCACGGATAACGAGTTTGCCGGTCTTAGATACCACGAAGATAGCGCGGTAGTGATGTACCGTACAGAAGCCCTGTACGAATGGTGGGGCAATATGCCTGATGCCTGGCAGAATATGTTCAGAAAAACGTACAATCTGGATAAGCGAC
>JBNKDZ010000458.1:0-2784 GCA_050288525.1 Cyclobacteriaceae bacterium | reverse complement strand
TCCCAACCCCGCTCATGGAATCCACCGCATTTTTACATAAGTTTTCGATGACCCATTCAAACAGGGGTTTATTTATTTTTGCTCTGAGATCTGACGGTTTTGCATGTATTGAAAAGTCAACTTTCTTTGACAATCGTTTTCGCAAGTATGAAATGGTATTTTCTATTGTCAGGGGTATGTTCTCATAGGTAAGTACAGGTATCGAACCAATGCTTGAAAAGCGTGCTGTTATCATTTCCAGCCGGTGAACATCTTTTTCGAGATCTGAGACAATTTCCTGATCAAAAAGCGACTCATTTTCTTTAAAGTATTCGATCCAGGCCATAAGAGATGATATTGGAGTACCCAATTGATGAGCTGTTTCTTTTGCCAATCCGGCCCAGACCCTGTTTTGTTCAGCCGTCTTGGAAAAATTGAACGCTACGTAGGCGATTATTCCGAATATGGCAATGATCGAAAGTTGTACCAGCGGATAATATTCCAGCCTGCTTAACAACACTGAATTCCGGTAATATACATATTGAATGTCGATGATATCGCCGTTGTCATCCCGCAATGTGATCATGATCGGATCATGTTCGGACTTCATCTCTTTCAGTTCTTCCAACAGAATATCATCCCTGCGGTCTTCAGGCAACCCTGGTTCAATAAAAACATTTTTCGAACTCAATGGCTGATGTTCCGAATTTGTCAGGATGATGGGAATAGAAGTGTTGGGAGCCATAATCTGCTGAACGACAAACGAAAGCTCATCCTGATTGTCTTCATTGATGGTATACTCAAGCGAATTGGCATATAACATGATAAACCTTTGTTCACGTTCTTTAAGCTCTTCCACAATAATTCTCGTAAAATATACGGAAGACAAGGCAATGGCAAAAGCAGTAAAAATCACAATCAGGTTGATTGTTGATCGACGCTTATAAATACGGTCTGTGGTGTTATATCTTTTTTTTACCTTCAAGGCGCTAACTGCGTTTATTAAAACATCGAAAAATAGCGAATTATTTTTACATTAACAGCTATAAAACAAAAGAGCCATTCTGTGAACGGCTCCTTTATGAAAATATTTTTTTATGCTATTACCAACCCATTCCGTAATATGCTTCTTTTCCATCAGCATATTTACCCTTGATCAGAATACCATCATTCCGGATGTTTCGGAGATACGACTTTAATTGCTCTACATTTTTAATCGGATTATTATTAATCGAAATAATGAGAAACCCTTTTCGTACACCTGCTTCTTTCCACTTGCCAGCTGAAATATCTTCGATGATCACGCCGCTTTCAACTTCATATGCTTCCAGTTCTTCTTCGGTTGGGTTTCGCATGGTCGCACCCTGCAGCTCTACCTCATCCGTTTTCTTAACAATTTTGATTTCATTATCGAGGTTTTTCAATGTCGCATTTACGGTTTTAACATCTCCGTCTCTTTTGAATGTAACATTAATTTTATCCCCCGGACGGTTACGGGCAACATGATCCTGCAGTTCCGCTACATTGGTCACATCTTTTTTATTGATCTTTATGATGATATCGCCTGACTTCAGACCTGCCTCTTCAGCAGCACTGCCTTCATTAACTTTACTGACATAAACACCACTAAGCACATCCGGTTTGTCTTCTATACGGGGATCGTTTACATTCATAATCTCTATACCCAGTACAGCACGTTGTACAATACCAAATTCTTTCAGGTCTTCAACCACCTTTTTAACGAGTGATACAGGTACTGCGAATGAATATCCTGCATATGATCCTGTTGGTGTTGCAATGGCTGTGTTTATTCCGATCAACTGACCTTTCAGGTTTACCAAAGCGCCTCCACTATTACCCGGATTAACAGCAGCATCTGTCTGGATGAACGATTCAATCCCGTAGCGCTCACGTAGTATATTGATATTTCTTCCCTTGGCACTTACAATCCCGGCTGTAACTGTTGAGGTAAGGTCAAAAGGATTACCAACGGCAAGCACCCACTCACCTACTTTAACATTATCTGAATTACCATATTCAACAAAAGGAAGGTTTTCCACTTCAATTTTTATCAAAGCTATATCCGTATTCGGATCCGAACCGATAAGTTTGGCAGGATACGATCTGTTGTCATGTAGTGTAACCTCCAGTTCCTCCGAATTGTCAATCACATGATTGTTGGTAGCAATGTATCCATCGGCAGAAATAATAACCCCTGAACCGGCAGCCTGTTGTGGTTTTTGCTGTTGGTTATAGTCCCTTGGATCACCGAAATAATCTCTGAACCACTCTTCAAGAGGATGTGAATAACCCTCATTGCCGGCCGATACTGACCGGGTGGATTTAATATGGACAACACACGGAGTGACCAGTTCGGCAGCATATACAAAATTCAATCCTTCAGGAACAATAAAGGAAGAATCCTGAAGAAAATTTGAAAAATGTACATTTGACGAGCTTTGTACCGGTATGGTCGCCGGTTGTTTATTTTCAAAAAGCTTGTAACTTCCAACAGCTATCAAACCACCTAGTACTGATGCAAACAGCATTCCGAGTATTAATGTCCTTTTATTCATAGTTTTTCTATTTATTCCAAAATTACCCAATCCACGAATTATTTCCGGCAATTTTTATAACGATTTATCAAATAAAATTATTCTGTAGGAAAATGACAAAAACAGACCTTCTTTTGAAAGGTCTGTCGTGGTATATATGTCGTTCTGCTATTTAACAGTTATAACCCGTTTGATCGGTTTAGCCTGGTCCTTTGGTATATTTATAACGAGAATTCCACTTTCAAGTTCG
>JBNKDZ010000457.1:0-7152 GCA_050288525.1 Cyclobacteriaceae bacterium | reverse complement strand
TTCATATTTATAGATACCATCAAATATATTTAAAACGACCCCGGATGGGGTCATATATCTTTCGTTTTCTTATGGATCAATCCAGAAATTTAAACAAATATTCATTCTTATCTGAAAAGCCTATAGGTGGTTCGTCCTCATGTGAGACACGTGTCCGCACCTTGAAAATGATTTTATCTTCCTGTTTAAATGTACTTTATGTTTCTTCTCCTTGTCATCTTTCCCTTAGGTTGACGGCTATGGTGTCCGTACGTGTTCGCACGAAACACCACTTCGTACTGCACAACATCAGAACAACGCATATCAATATTGTCGTCTGATTCAACGCTGACAGGTCTCAAGACGCTGTCAGGTTATTCTCGAATAATTATCCAATAATCTTATAAATCCAGTTCAGATACGTTACCCAACTGAAAAAATCGTATCCCGATCATAATGAACCAGACGATGTACAGAGGCCCGGCTACCATGGTAAATACTTCTTTTAACGGCAGGTAGAATATTCCCCCTATAGTGCTGAACAGGTCGAATCCGTGTGTGCATAATCCGATTATGCCGGTTGCTTTGCTAAAGACCAGAGTCCGAAGCATGAGTATCGAAAAGATTATCGCCCCTGTTTCGATCAGTATCCCACGAATGATAGCTCCGGTACTGATCCACATGTCACTTGACAACAATCCTTCACAGGCGGCGAGCAAGTGTTGCTTCATTTCGGGTGATGTTGCTGTATGGTATCTGTCGCTCAGTGTAAATACAGAAGCCAGATTAACGTCTGCGATAAACACAGTCACGCCTGCCAGCACACAAAAAAGAGCGATTTTGGCGATTAATTCGTTGTTTGCTTTTAGGGCCTGATAGAGGCTGAAAAACAGCAAATAATAAAAAGGAATCACCACAACCGATAAAATATCGAGCTGTAAAAGGGCGATAAACCGGTTTTCTTTGATCATGTCGAAACATTCCTCCGCAGTATCCGGATAACCGCCGTCAAGCAGTGCCAGGATCAGTATTGTTGCAAATGAATATATCAGGAATAACACAGACGTCCATGCGCCGGCTTTAAATAAGTATCTGTTGGGCAGGTCAGCAGGGTAATTAGGTGCAGGTTTTACCATTTTCATCAGAACCATTTGTAATTAGCTACAAAATTTAAGTAAAAATCAGATGAAATTCAATCCCTACCTTTCTGTAACCGGATCCCTGTACACGTGCAAAAATCCTTGTTCCTTGCTCCTTGATACTCTTTCAGTCTTTCAGCTTTATGTTTTTGCCCACATACCACCCGGTAATCATATCCAAAACATCCTCTAAAAGTGTAGCTTTTTCAGCTTCATTATTCTCAGTTAATTTCAGGGAATATGTATGAAAGACATCATAAATTGATTGTTTTGAGAACCCTTCATTGTTTAAATCAACAGCCAAATCAATTAAGGCATCAATTCCTTTCACAGATGCCAAGGCTTTCGTAATTCTTTCTTTACACATTAACGAGTATTAATTTTGACGATGACAGTATTTCCCTTAAAGCCAAAGTGAAACTGTTTTATGACCTGTGGTCTCTTTTCCTTATTTCTATTCTATTTCCAATGTTTTCTTTAAGACTTCCGACCTGACACTATCTGAATCAACTACAGTAAGATTTATCTCATATAGACCAGGTCCCGGAAAAGCAAAGTTTACTTTCTCTTTTGTTGTACTAAACTCCTGAGTTGATTGTGGCATTACAACTTTATATTCATATCCCAATAAAAATCCACCGTATTTTTCATCCATATCATACGATTCATTGGCATTAAACTCATACTCTAGTGCGTTATCTTCCTGTAACTTATTAAGATTAAGTATTGCTACGGGTGATAAATTATCAAAAACATGCAGATTTATATTTGATGTGTACGTTTCATCATTTATATCGGTCACGGTAACAGAAATGATATGCGTTCCGATAGCATTTGGTTTATAATAAAATTGTGTCAACTTCGGGTCCAGATCTTGAACTGAAATATCATTTTGACGAATTTCTCCTCCCCCAAGTGAAATATTACAATTTATCCGTTTTACATCAAAGGGTTTACTTATAAAATAATCAATACGTTCGCAGTTGTTACAAACTTCGACATATTTTAGTGTGTCATAAAACGTATTTGCATCATCTTGTCCTACGATATCAAATACAAACTCTGTCTCCAGGCTATTCAGATAATCTCCCATATCATCACAGGAAAACAGGGCTAGTGCCATAAGCATAAATAAATATTTTTTCATTGCTATCATTTTTTTATTAACCTGTATTGAACAGATGAAAAACCGTAATTGATGTTTATAATATATAATCCCGGGTCCAGAGCCAAACTGACAAGATCAATATTTATAACAGGATTGGTTGTATCAAGAGAAAATTCATCGTCAAATTTCTCCTCTCCCATTAAGTTCACAATTTTAACTTCTGCTATCTCAAAATAAGCGAGGTCTTCACCTGAAAAGCTCGAAAAATCGAGGTTAATTGAAGATTCAAAAGGATTTGGAAAAATATCCAGATGCCTGGATTTAGCAGATTCAAGTTCAAGGTTTTCACAAACATCGATTATGGGTATGTCCTCAAAATCTTCTTTTACAACAATTTTTTTTGAAGTATTCGCTGAACAATCATCAGAGGTTGTCATTGAATATGTTACATTATAAATTCCTGCAACAGGAAAATAAACTGTTGGATTTTTTTGAATTGAATATCCTCCATTGCCAAACTCCCATAAATATTCACTTCCTTCATATAATGAGGTGAATTGGACTTTTTCACCAGTGTAAACCGTGTCAACATTTGAAGTAATGAAAGGAGGATCTATATCAATTACATTAATAATAAATGAGGCAGTGGCTGTGCCATTCCAAAAAGGAAGATTTCCTGTAATGGTATATTCGCCGGCTAAACCGGCAGGATTAAAATTCGTTCCGGATATAGCCCCAGATGCAGCACCGCTTGCTGTAAAAGTCATATCACCATAATTTTTTGGAACGGAAATATAGGTCCAGAAATCTGTGGTTTTTAAATTGATCGGGGAACCTGATTTGCAGATATTAATTGATGTCACTTTTGATTTGAAGTCAAGTGTAATTGTTTTTATATCTGTACCCGCATCGACATTGCTTGCAGAAACACTTTTCGTGCATGATCCGGTTCTGGATTCAGTGAACGATCCTGAAGGATTATTAGCACAACTTGAAGCTGTAGTACTAAAAGGTCCCTGATAAGCACCATCGTTATAAGCCGGTTTATATTCATTAAAAGGATACAAGATCTCTATGCCATCTGAACCCCCAGCAATAATGGTATTGTTTTTTGAGACATATTGTCCGGTTCCGGAACCACAATTATATTGATCAATAGATCCTGAGTAATAACCGCCAATGCAATGATGATACTCAGTTCCAGCCAGATACGTCCCTTTTGAAAATGAGAAATTCTGAGAAACATTTCTGTTATACATGAAAGAAGGCTGCCCAACATAAATATACTCTGTCACGGCGGCAGGTTGTGCATTAAGGCCGGATATTATTTGCACAACAAATAAAAGTATTGATAAAATCTTTTTCATACTTCGTATTATAATATTTGATATTTTATTCCAAGAGAGATAAAATGCCTGTTTTTCCCAAAATCATCTTTGAAAAAAAAACGTTGATTTGTATTTAAAACAAGAATCAGGTCATATGTAATATAACCCTCAACCTCCAGTCCTATAAAAGGGCCGAATTTGGTCGCTTTTTCGTCACGATAACCCTCACTTATCATTTTATATTGCGAAGCATTCAAACCTCCCTGAATATTAATAAAAACTTTATTATTAATGATAATAGGCGAATAAATCCCGGACACATCAAATATGTGTCCTTTATATTTAAGTAGATTTTCTTTGCCCCCTTCCAAGCCAATTCCTCCTTTAAAATAAAATCCTTGTGATAAATAATGCGAAAATTCAAACATTGCCCCCGAACCGGTTTTTGTCAGAAGAAGGGAAGCGCCAACCGCGTTTATCCCTTTGTCATGGCGTAATTGACTTAAACCGGGAAATGTTATCGATAGAAAAGTCAAAACAAACACGTAAAAAACTATTTTTTTCATATTATATCTATTTCAGTTGAAGCAAAAAACAAACTGATTTATAAAATCAGATAAAATAAATTTTTATTACTTTTTACAGAGTGAATTATGAATATTCATATACTCAATGCACTATGGTCTATATTTAAAAAAATAGCGCATGACAAAATATCATGTTGTATAGGCTTAAAATAACTTAATTAAAACAATATAATCAAATCTTTTTATTCAAAATATTCTTTTTGGGAAGACGATTTTTTAACAATGTGCGGTAAAGGTGGTCCGGAACATCAGGTATTTTCAGATCGAACGTGCTGTCGCTGTATTTGGACCTTGCCGAGCAAATAACATCAGACCGGCATTACACGTATCGATTATATTCAATTCATAAACTTAAATGTTCTGCTCCTTTCCGTCAATATTTCATTCCAGGGTATCAAAGGAGCGGGATTATTAAGAACCGTATCATTAAAAACGTCACGACACAGTTGATCAAAACGTGCATAACCTTCTTTCAAATAGTTTAACAGATTATTTTTTAAGGTGTCGTTGTAAAGATTTCCTATTAAAAATTGTCTGTCAATATCGACAAGTTCTGGTAGTATGGTACCATCTTCTCTGATTACAATTTTTTTCAGCTCTTTTTGAACTCCTCTGTGACAACCTTTGCCATTACAAACAAACGCGGTACATGGATGGATTTTCATGTAATCCCTGCTTCGATAGGACATTTTTATATCCAGACCATTTGGTGCATAAAAGGCAGCAAGATCGTTAACCAGAATAAAAAGGTCATGAAGATGTTCTTCCTGAAGGCGTTTATTTTCAATGTTTTTACCCCTGCCTATGTTTTCAAGCGGCTGTATCTGAAGGGTTCCTATATTTGTTTTACTGGCCCAATCCGCGCACCATTTAATATGTTTTACATTGTCCTCGCATACTGTTGTAACAACTTTAACAGGTATACCACGCTTGTTTAAACGGGCAATACCCTTTTCGGCTTTCATGAAACTTCCTCTTTCCCCACGAAATGTATCGTGATAATCAGGAGGACCATCTATGCTGGTTACTACATGAGCGTTTGCTACAGTCAACAACTCCACAGCATCTTCATCAATAAGTGTTGCATTGGTTGAAACGGTGAGGGCGAATTTCTTGCCTGAAGCGAATTTTAAAACTTCAACAATTTCCGGATATAAAAAGGGTTCACCACCACTTAACTGGACGGACCTGATCCCTAGCTCGTCTGCTTCAGCCAGTGTTTGTCTGATTAAAGGAAGTGGTAACATCTTCCTGTTTTTGTTATTGGCACTCAGGTAACAATGCCGGCAATGAAGATTGCATCCATTAAGCAGGTGGATCAAAAGATTGCCTGTTCTGCTCAAGAACTCATCCAGACCATTATTATTTTGATTTACCACATTCGATCCAGTTAAACAAAGATGGTCTTGGAAACCATCTTTGTCATTGTTTCATCAGATTTGTTCTTTGTTTATTTCGAATAACACTTCAATCTGTTTAATTCTGTTTACGATGGATTCCAGTTCAGCAAAAACGTGCGGGAATGGACCTTTTGGCCCTGTGCCGTATTCGTCATCGTCATACCGAAAAAGAGCGGTAGAACCGGCTGCGACGCTATTAACAAGCTCAGCTTTCAGATTTTGTCTGAATAGTTCTGTCGCTTTGTCTACAAACGCTCCTACTTTGCCAGCGCTTACGATTTCTTCAAGTTCTTTTTTGTTAAAATCGAAGCTTATTTTTCCGATTTCATTTTTTTCTTTCATGTTTTTTGAGGTTTTAAGTCTAACGATATATTCAATCAGCTAATTCAGATTCTTTTAACTTATGATGCCAATGGAATTTTAATCCTCTGTCTAATGTGATTTTGTTAATACTGTTTGTTTGGTCTCTAAGTCGTTTGGTTCGTATATTGTTTGGTTGTTAGTGTTATTATAATAAACAATTTACTCTATATTTAAACAAATGTCAACCAACGGTGTTGTGTTTTTTTTGCCCTAATAAAAAAGATTCGAGTTTTCACCATGTTCGTTTTTTAACTGGTCAATGATTTCCTGATATGTATACTTCCTTTTTGTTTCCACCGTTCGTTTTACCAACTGAAATTTAACATCCAACTCCTGGTTATAGCGGTAGGCACGACAGGGAACTTTGCCATAGGGGTATGGAATAATTCATGATTGATTTTTGGAGTGTCTAAACCTGCTTTTTGCCTGAATTAAATAAATTAATCAATTCCATTGGAACTAAACCAGCATCAAGAAATCCAATAACCGGCATCAATTTCTTCAAACCTGTCCCAGTCATCAACTATCTTCTGATAAATACCATAGTCTTTTGAAATGCTATCTTCCGGCAGGTGAAGCTCAGGTTCGTTCTTTTCGTTTAGGATGGTTTCGCTCTCACCTTCGTTGATTGTCCACTCATGAATAGGGACGTTGCCATCCCAAATCCACTTCGTCGTCTTGCCGTCAAACGTCTTCTCGATCCTCCTGCCAAGAGCATCGTATTTAAAGGTGACGTCCTTGCCGTCCGGATGGGATGTGAAAGAATGTGCCCATCATTGCTGATGTGGAAGCATTTGCCCGTTTCATTTTGTTTACATTGACGGTGGCACCAAGAAAAGGCAGGTAGTCCATCGAGTCGAACACCATTCCGATAAACGGGTGTGGAAGAGGTGTGGGAACCGGGGTGTTGACCAGGTGAATGTCTATTCCGATTACGATGTCAATGTGCTTCGGGGCCAGCATGTTGTTAAAAATATGATTACTTAATAGTACTTTTTAAAAATAATGCTCGTTGGCAAAGCATCGGTATTTACAGATAAAAAACCTGACAGCCAACAGCATATCACAAAATCTGTCCCTATTCAAATATATCACATCCAATGGTTATGCAAAACATTATTTGTCTTCACATCATCACACATTTTGATTTATAGAAATCCACCTATTATTGAATAATTACATCGTTACAAACATATGAAATTATATTATTTATTTATACATTTGCACAAATCAAATTTTTAACCTATT
>JBNKDZ010000456.1:0-4035 GCA_050288525.1 Cyclobacteriaceae bacterium | reverse complement strand
TATGACCCAAATTCTTCCATAATCTATCCGGGTAACCTGATTCAGGGCCGGACGATCCAACAACCTACACCGGAACCCATTCCCTTAAAAAGAGGTGCCGGCAGCATTGTTATGACAACAGTAAACGGTGCCGAATCCGTAAGCAGATATATCGATGAAGTGAGCATCGACCAGGTGTATGATGCCCAGAATCAAATCATCAACGAAAATTCCGGAGCGCTAGCAGCACGGCTGACGATAAACATCGACCAGGTAAACTCCAAAAGTCATCTTGGATATATGCTTCAGCTGAATGCCGGATTTGACGCCCTGGTCTCTAGCGGAAGTTTGTCTGCAAGCTTGCAGTTTAGCAACGACAGATCCTACAACCGGTTTCTGGTACGGCTGAATCAGTCGTTCTTTACCATGGCGTACAGACTGCCCGAATCATACAGTGAAGTGTTTGCACCATCTGTTTCTGCGATAGACCTTGAACGATACATTGAACCTGACAATCCTGCTGTATTTGTCTCGAGTGTTACCTATGGCAGGATCTTTTATCTGCTGTTTGAATCCACCAGCTCAAAACAGGATTTTGAAGCGTCTTTAAATGCCACATTCAACGGAGGCATAGGTTCAGGAGAAGTGAACAGCGGTATAAAAAGTATAAACGAACTGGAGAATATCCGCATAAAAGCCTTTGCCCTGGGAGGAAAAGCAGGAGATGCCCTGAATGCTGTAGCGTCAATACAGGACAACAATATCGGAGAATTTATGAAGTTCCTGTCCGAAGCAGCGACGATCAAAACAGGTGTGCCTATTTCATATGTGCTCCGAAGCCTTAAAAATCCAACGAAAACAGTAAGAACCTCTTTAAATACCTCCTATGAGATAACCAACTGTGCACCACGGGTCATCGATATGAGTCAACCGCTCTTTCATTATTACAACGGAAATCTGGAAACCGAATCATACAACAATGATTACTGGTATGTTTACAGGATGCGCAACAGTTTTGATAATAAAAGCGACGATTATGATGCTTATCAGGGAGAGTTGTATGGAGAGGATCTGCCCGGAGCGATTGTGGAAGCGTTTGATGAGAATGTTCAGTCGATTATCTTTGATGTAAACAGAAGTCCACAGGTTGATTATTCAAGTTTTAAATATCCGGGAGGCGTATTTAAGAATTCGGATTATTCCATATTCGTACTGCTGGGTAAAGGGGCAAAGGACGGAAATCTGTTCTTTAATGATGATGGATACACCACCCCACTGTCCCGCGAAGGATTGACTATCGGATTTAAAGATGATAAAGTATCGATGAGCCATAACAACGGCTTTTCACTCGAGACCGATTTCACCCAACAGGAATACGGACATATTTACACCTTTGTCTACAGTCGCAAGAACGGAATGAAGATCTATCGGGACGGGAACCTTATTGTTGAAGATCAGTCAGATCTGGCAAAAGAATCCCTGATCAACAATCTGAATGCAAAGATCGGTGCACCTAAAAACCAGAAAATGTCCATTATCGATGTCCGGACCTATGGCACTGCCGCCTCTCAGTCCCAGATAGAAGCCATCGTTTCACAAATGCAGATCTATTATAAGCTGTAAAAAATATCTGACCAAACCTGACAGTCTCTTCGGGGCTGTCGGGTTTCCTAAAAAAACCACCCAATGATTAGATGCCTGTTTTTATGATGCTGCATAAGCAACTCACCGTCCGGACAGGATCATCCTTTTTGTCAGTACAGATTTGTCTGTTGTTAATTTGTATAGATAGATCCCCTCAGTTAACAGGCTATTTTCGGTGGTAAATGGAACTTCATAAGCTCCTGCTTCCTGTTTCTGATTTATCAAAACACAAATCTTTTTCCCCCGCATGTCAAATACCTCCAGTCTTACCTTGCTTTTATTAGGAAGTTGATAGGCTATGGTAGTTGATGTACTGAACGGGTTGGGATAATTTTGTGAAACGATTTTATTCGATCTCCCAGGTTCAGTGATAGCATTCGGATCGGAGTCATCCACGGTGATAACCATTGCTTCTGAATCTGTCAGAGATCCGTCAGAGGCAGTAAAAGTAACTTCATGTGTTCCAACATCGCTGCTGTTAGGCGTCCAGGAGAACGTCCATATCCGTGTGGATGTTTTTACCAATTGTGCTTCGGCAGGCAGTCCGGTAGCGTTCAGTACAATGTTATCCGAGGGATCCTGATCGGATACCCCGATGCTAAAGGATAATTCAATGCCTGTATGGACAATCTGATCCGGGAGTGAGCCAATAACAGGTTGCTGATTAACGTCATTGACCGTAATCTGAACAGTATAACTATCTGTGTCCTGACCGTCTGTGACAGAGAATATCACATTGTACGTCCCACTCTGTTGATAGTTTGGAGTAAAGAAAAACTCCTGTGTAGTAGCATCCAGGTAGGAGTTCGTCGGATTATCACGTACTGAAAAGGTCAGGGCATCGTTATCGGCATCGGTTGCACTGACAGTAAAAGCAAGTGTCTGCCCTTCATTTGTCGATTGATTTGCAATGTGAGTAAGAACAGGAGGCGTATTTACACCTGTCGTATTGAGAACGGTTATTTGAACATCTTCATCGTCACTTAATGCCCCGTCTGACACAGAAAAGGTTACGGTGTACATACCACTTTGATTTGCATCTGGTGAAAATGTACATGTTCTGGTTGAAGGATTAAAGGAAGCGTTTGTCGGAAGATTTGTTGCAGAATAGGTCAGTATGTCACCTGCATCCGGATCTGTAGCGGATATTGTAAAAGACAGCACTTCTTCTTCGTTCACGGTCTGACTGCCCGGTACGGTAAGAACAGGAGGGTGATTGATCGGGCTACCGGCACGAAATTCGGCGATCTCAATAAATAAATTCCAGGCAGCACAGGCCTTCATATTTGCATTGACCGGATAGGTATGTGCTGCTTCACAATCAAACCAGTCAACACCTTCAGTATGTGAGTTTGCCCAGTCGATGGCCCAGTTATGATCTCCGTTTATTGGATGGGCCGGATCTCCGTTGTCCTCGGAGGTTGCTCCATCATTGTTATAATCATAATTTCCTGCATCAGTCGGATGTCTGTCACCGTAATATGTGCCGTCCGGATCATACTTTTCTATATCTGCAAAATCATACAGTATCTTGTTGTTATCCTCGCAGAACTGACGTATTAACGCATTATTGGCATGAAGCTGACTTCCTGCAGCATCTCCGTCAAGATGCCCGGTTGAATAAATAAAAGTTACGTCAGGGTACAAAGCTTCCAGTTGCTGCATGGGCAAGAGGTAATTATCCATTACATCCTGTTGGTCATAATCGAAGCTCAATTCAGCACAAAACATCCAAAAGAACACATTCACCCGGGGACCTTCAGTGATTGAATGATCGTAATAGCGTATTGTCTCATCATAAAATGTCGGATATATTCCGGCAGTGCCGTTCATTGCGCCATGACGATAATCAAGGGTGTTTCCGCTGCCATCTCCAAAACTAACGGTATAAGCTCCTGCAGGAAGCGAAAGACCATAACCGCCTCCATCAACAAAGTCATCCAGTTCCCATAACCCTGTTGTAATCTGGCTGGCATGCGATGTGCCTCCCATGACAATATGCAGGTTTGATTTGGCCAGTTGAATTTGTGTGAGAGTGCGTGAAGTAATGTCAATATCGTTATGATCGATAATAATTTGTGCCTGTACACTAAAATGCATCAATAAACACACATAGATTAAAATACTTTTTAGTGATTTCATGCTATTAGTTTTTAAGATTAAAAAAACGGTTTACAGATATTCATGTTTAGAGTTAAAAAATCACCCAAATCAGGCATAATCTGACTCTGTGTATTATGCAAACAATTTCTATTTCAATATCCCTGAATGTGCAGATACGCACCAAGCCTAATTTAAAATGAGTTATAATGATAACGAAAAAAATAATTAATTTAGATAAACCACATCGATTTATCTAAAAACCACCTTGAAAAAGTCCCCCAAAAAAAAAGACCTGACGGCGTCCTTAGA
>JBNKDZ010000455.1:0-3381 GCA_050288525.1 Cyclobacteriaceae bacterium | reverse complement strand
CTTTTAACTCTGCCAGTTTGGATTCTACTGTCCCATTTCGGCTATACCAGGTCACCTGGTAGGCAGCAGGCTCGTCATCATCATGATAAATGGAAACTTTGGATGTATTCTCAGGATCATCTTTACGTAACGTTATTGTTTTCAGCAGCTGAGGTTTTCCTGATAATACTGTAAAGAATTTTACAACAGCTGACCGGACCTCTGCCTCCTCGAAATAACTTCTGTCGGCATCAATTTCAACAGTAACTTTTTTAAATGGTGGAATAAGTGAAATAGTGGATGCTTTTGAGGAAAGCCATTGTCCGTCATATGGTGGTTGTTTTATGGTTTTATCATTTCCTTTAAAGCTCCAGCTTACCTGGTATTCATAATCAAGCCATTCAGAACCTTCCTGACCGAGTCGGGGATACTTAACAGGTTTCATATAAGATCCGCTGTCGATATCATGGATATTAAAATTCAGATCTTTTGTGACATCATTTTCATCTTTCCCATATACTTTCCTGAAATTTACAGAAACAAAATTCAGTATTTCTTCGAAAGACTCAGCATAGTTGCCATCTACCTGGAAGTACACTTCACGTTGTTGAAAATCCGGATCATCCATATTTACGATCCTGAAATACTTGTCAGAATCTTTCAGTGCTCCATAAATCCCGCTAAGATTACCTGAAGTATAAACCGGTACTTTAACTGTAGTGGATTTGCTCAGGTTCAGGTAAAACTTATGTACCCTGATATCTTCTCTCCTTTTCAGCACAAACTGATCGTCGGTATAATATTGTGTATCGTCGGTACCTCCAAACACTTTCTGGAACCATCCCCGCTCCTGTCTGCCTTTGATCTGGTTAGCTTCCACAGCTACTTCTCTGTCTGGTTCTTTTGCCCATCCCGATTCCGCGTCAAACATCAGTTCGATAAGCTTGTCGGTCACCAGGTCGAGTACCCTTTCCATATCTTTTGTTGAGATGTCCAGGCTGGATGATCTGTCGAAAACATCTACTTTAAGCACCTGGTTCTGGATCATTTCATCGGAAATCTTGCGGAGTTGTTTTTTTGAATATCCTGATTGTTCGTTTTTTACTTTACTGTAATGTTCATAGATGGTACTCATTTCAGCTTCGATAATGGCATTATAGCCTTTTACAGCAGCTTCATAAAACCCTTTTATAGCCACAGATACATCGCTTGTAGGAGCATTCATCGATTCCCACATGAGCGTTGCGCCTGACTGGCTCAATCTGGCGGCAATGGCAGCTTTCGAACCGGGCAACAGGGGTGCAAAACCTGAAGTTATGAGTTCGGACGTAAAGGCATCACTTCCTTCAGTGTTGTTCAGGATGGCAGATACAACCCTGAAGCTTGCCAGGTCTTTTTCTCCTTCTTCTTTTTCCTGTCTCAGAGGAACGGGTCCTACGATGCGGGCTCCGGGAACTTCTTTGGTTAGCAGGTCTGAGATGGAGTCAAGCAGATCAGGGGGCAATGAAAATTCGATCAGGGCATGGAAGATCCCTCCGTTGGTTTCAGCGCCTCCCTGTCCCACATATTTCATACATAAAAACTCAAATGTTCCGTCCTTTTTTGTAGACAACCTCGGAAATTGAGGTAAATAATAGTAAGCAGTCGGATCTTCGCGATCCTGCAACAGCTGCACACCAGCGATCATTCTCCTGCCTTCGTCGTATTTTACGACTGCTTTTGCAGGCATAATTGCCAGGCAAGCCAGAATGAGTGTTATGTAGATGGTTATTTTTTTCATAAGATTTATTTTTTGTTAATCTTCTTCCGAATTTGAATTTTCCTCCGCTTTGCGGGTTGTAATATCAAGGATCTCATTCCATTCAGACCTTTCGATCCATTCTGTACGGTTAACGCGTCCCTCGTCATCGACCTCCACCAAACGGTATTTATATGGTCTGTCCATTCGTACCGCATATGGAAACTTAATTGATCGCGCATAGATATCCGGGGAGGATTTTTTAAAGGTATATTTTTGAACTACAGGCTTATTTGCAGCTCCAACAGCTTCTATTTCAATTCTTTTCACATAAATATCATCCCTGATCTCATTATTAAAATCAAAGCAAAAGACATCGAGTACCGGATATTCAGGAGGTAGTTCCTCATTAATATCCACCTGTTTCATCAGGTCGGGCCATTTTTCAAGGTCTATTTCCACATTGAATGCTCCCGTTTTAATCACAATCGTGTTCAATGAGTCTTCACTTGCGACATCCTCCAGTTCGTTGCCGATATTCTGTTTCATGGAAGCTACCATGGCGGAATCTCCGGAAAAGGAAAGTTCCGGAACGATATCCGCTTTCACTTTGGCTGCAAATCCATATCCTACACTCAGGAGGCTTTGTTTCTCTGTAAAGGCTTCCCAAAATGCCTGAGCCGTGAACTGGTCCAGCTTTAGAACGAAATTCCGTTCCTTCCAGAAGGCCCCCCGCTTTTCAGCATCCTCCTCCATGGATTCAAAAAATCCATCTCCCAGCGCCTTGGTGCTTTCATTTTCTTCGGTATCCGGATCTATAGATGCATATACCAGAACAGCCTGAATATTTTGAACAGGCACCGGTTTCAGGGTGATCTTAGACCGGTTTGTTTTATTTTTAAGTTCATCCACAACTGCATCGAGTATTAGCTGTGACGGGCTTTCATTTACAATGACCAGACTTAGCAGGCTCCTGAAACGATGACTTCCCTGATCACCACTCAGATGTGTACCTGTATATCGCATTTGCACAAATCTGAAATAGGGTCTTCCGTCCAGATCCGTTTTAACTTTTAACTCAGTAGGCAAATAATAAAACAGATCAGGTTTTACGGCATCACGTAATAACTCCACTCCCTGAACTTCTTCTTTCAGATTCAGATCAGGTTGTGCAACACATAGAGAGCAGATGCACAGATATGCCCCTGACACCAACCATTTTATAACAGGCGAAAACATATTGCAGACAGGATTTAATTTATCAAGACAACCGTTACTGGTCTCCTTCATAGGTATCCATTGAAGGCTCCCCTTCTTCCTCCTCTTCACCAGGAAGAGCGCTAAAGGCTTCCTTAACGGTATGCATACCTAAAAAGACCTCTTCATCTCCGGCTTTGACCCAGTCGTCGGCACGATACACCATGCCATCCGGCATTACGAGCATCATAAAATATTCGTAATCGAGCGATTCACCGGTAGGAACGAATAAAGGTCCCAGCTTTTGAGACTCATTATCCGCAGAAATCCTGATTGGTCCCAGTTCGGATACGGTTTTTCCTTTCGGGTCTACCTGTGCCGACCGTAATTTTAACTGAATAAAAGCAGCTCCGGTCGATTCAAGGATCTTAAAGGATTCAAAGGATATTTCTTTAAAAGCACCGCTG
>JBNKDZ010000454.1:0-10979 GCA_050288525.1 Cyclobacteriaceae bacterium | reverse complement strand
GCGATTGGTTACCAATCTGACCATCATTATATAATCGATGGCTAACATAATAACCAAAACTTGACACAGATATCAGTGTCATTAGTACGAGTGATAAAATAATTTTTTTCATAGAAAAACTAGTTTAGAAAATTGATAAATAATTTAGAGCACGTATTCCGGTAATCTTCTTTTTTTTACATTATTTGGAATAAATAATAACTTATTACGAGGGCAAAGATATTTAGCTGAAAGCTGCTTTTTTTAAAAAGATGAAAAAAAAGTAAGAGTAATAAATTTATTAATAAAAATAATTGTATTTAATGATAACATATGTTTGTTTGTTCGTTAAACATCATTTTTGCGTATGTTTGATGAATTACATTATTACTTTTAATGCTGTTTTTGGTTTTTATTTGTATTCAAACACAAATCAGGTGTTGAATTCCCAAAAACACCCGGATCAGTAATACATATACATTTTATGAATAAATAGCGGGAAAATCTGTTGGCCGTACCTCGTGCATCATGGTATATATCGTGTCAAAGAAATCCTCCGTATTGACTTTAGAGAAATAATCGCCATCCGAAGCATATGCCGGACGATGTTCTTTGGAAGTCAATGTTATTGGTTTTGAGTCAAGATACATGTATGCATTTTGTTTCTCCAGGACTTGCTGCATCATGAAAGCAGAGGCTCCTCCGGGTACATCCTCGTCAGCAAATATCACCCGGTTGGTTTTTTTGACCGATTCGAGAATTTTGTTGTGGATATCAAAGGGCAGAAGCGTTTGTACGTCAATAACCTCAACAGAAATGCCGGTTTTTTGAAGTTGTTCGGCTGCCTCAACCGCTATTTTACACATGGCTCCATAGGTGACAACCGTTACGTCACTACCTTCACGCAAAATTTCAGGTACACCTACAGGTACAGTAAATTCACCGATATTATCGGGAATGGTTTCTTTTATTCGATAAGCATTCAGTGTTTCGATGATAAGTGCCGGCTCATCAGATTTCAGGATGGTATTGTAAAATCCTGCTGCCTGTGTCATATTCCGGGGTACCAGCACCAGAATGCCGCGAATACTGTTCAGGATCATGCCCATCGGAGATCCGGAATGCCATACACCTTCAAGCCTGTGTCCTCTTGTCCGGATGATCAATGGGGCTTTCTGACCTCCTTTTGTACGGTATTGCAGACAGGAGAGGTCATCAGACATGGTCTGAATGGCATATATCAGGTAATCAAGGTATTGTATTTCAGCAATTGGCCGCAGTCCGCGAAGGGCGGCCCCTATGCCTTGTCCTACAATGGTAGATTCACGAATACTGGTATCCATCACCCGCAGATCGCCATATTTTTCCTGAAGACCAGCGAATGCCTGGTTGACATCACCTATTTTTCCGACGTCCTCACCAAAAGCCAAAACTCTTGGATCCCGGCTGAGCATATGATCGAAGCAGGCTTGTAATACTTCTCTGCCATCAACCACTTTTGATTTCTTGCTATAAACAGGTTTGACCTCCCTGACATTTAAAGCAGCAAATTCGGATTGGCTGTAAATATGCGAACTGTAATGATCCTGATTACGGGCATCCTTATCCCGGAGCCATTTTTGTATTTTACTTTTTGATTTACACGATTGGTTACGTGTGTATCTCAGTGCATATTTTAATGATTTGATGACATCCTGTTTTAAAGGAAATTCTTTCGCTGCCAGATCCTGATGATATTGTGTGATCTGGTCATACGGTCCCAGTTCGTTATTCAGCTCATCGAGTAACAGAAGCGCCTCTTTCTTGTCTTTATTTATAGAAGCTGTATATGCTTTCCAGGCATCATCTTTTGCTTGTCGTGCGATTTTTTTTGCTTCTGTCTCAATACCGTCGAGTTGACCCTGATGGGCAAATTCATTTTCAAGTATCCACTCACGCATTTTTTTGAGACAATCAAAATCCTCTTCCCATTTCAGTCTATCTTTGGATTTATACCGTTCGTGAGAGCCTGAAGTGGAGTGTCCCTGTGGTTGGGTCATTTCAACAACATGGATCAGCACCGGCACATGTTCGTCACGGGCAACTTTTTCGGCTTTTTTATACACTTCACATAAACCGACATAATCCCATCCGTTGACCTTGAAGATCTCAATCCCCCGCTCATTTTTCGATCTTCTGAATCCTTCAAGTACTTTTGAGATGTCTTCTTTCGGCGTGTGTAATGCATTTGGCACAGATATTCCGTATCCGTCATCCCAGATGGAGATAACCATAGGTATTTGTAGTACTGCAGCAGCATTTAGGGATTCGAAGAAAACACCTTCAGAGGTTGAACCGTTGCCAATGGTGCCGAAGGTCACTTCATTTCCATTAACAGAAAAATCCTTCATGCTGTGCAACGCTTTATTCTGCCGGTATAGTTTAGATGCCCATGCCAGTCCGACCATTCTCGGCATTTGAGCAGCCGTAGGAGATACATCGGCACTACTGTTTTTCATGGTTGTCTGGACTTTCCAGTTCCCTTTGTCGTCAAGTAGCCTGGTTGAATAGTGGCCATTCATCAGACGGCCTCCTGAAGCAGGTTCGGCTTCCAGATCGGTATGGGCATATAGCTGAGCAAAAAACTCCTGCATGGTCGTCATGCCGGTAGCAAACATTATAGTCTGGTCGCGATAATATCCTGAGCGGAAATCACCATCATGAAATACTTTAGCCATAGCTATCTGAGCGATCTCTTTGCCATCACCGAAGATGCCGAATTTCGCTCTTCCCAGGAAGACTTCTTTTCTGCATAACAAACTGGCTTGCCTGCTGGCACATGCCATCTTGTAGTCATTCAGGACTTCCTTTACCGAGATGTTAATATTTTCAAGAGTTTTTACTGAGTTCACGCTTTCGAGTGTTTTGTTTTTCAATAATACATATTTGTACCATTGGAGGGTAAACAAAAATAATAAAAAAAAACGTTGCCGAAAAAATTTCATTATTTTGATATGATTCGGCTCAGTATAAAAAATGGTTTTTCAGAGCAATTCGTAATATAATTCCGGTGCGGAGGTATTTGAAGAAATTAAATATTTAAAATGAGCGAAATAGTGAAAAAATTAAAATTTACATGTTAGAAAGAGATTTTTATTAAATATTGACTTGTATTAAAACAATATCTTAAATTATTAATTATTAGGCATAAATGACTATTTATAAATAAATAAAACTGTTATCAGCATGATTATCGGTGTACCTAAAGAGATTAAAAAGAGTGAAGACAGAGTAGCTCTTACCCCTGCAGGAGTAAAGGAGTTTGTAAATCACGGTCATACAGTATTTGTTCAGCAAACTGCTGGTCTGGGGAGCGGATTCCAGGATCATGAATATGAAGATGCAGGAGCCTCGCTGGTACCTGATATCAAAGATGTATACAAAAAAGCTGAAATGATCATCAAGGTAAAAGAACCTGTTGAATCCGAGTATAGTCTGATCAGGGAAGATCAGTTGTTGTTTACCTATTTTCATTTTGCTTCTTATAAACCGCTTACGCTCGCCATGCTGAAAAGTAAAGCGATCTGTCTGGCGTATGAAACCGTTGAAAAGGCGGATAAAACATTGCCACTGCTGATTCCCATGTCAGAGGTAGCCGGAAGGATGGCTGTACAGGAGGGAGCCAAATATCTTGAAAAACCCATGCAGGGAAGAGGTGTACTGCTCGGAGGTGTTCCGGGTGTTAATCCTGCGAAAGTACTGATCCTGGGAGGAGGCATCGTCGGAACTCAGGCTGCTAAAATGGCGGCAGGACTGGGGGCAGATGTAACTATCATAGATGTAAATCTTCAGCGCCTGAGATATCTGTCCGACATCATGCCGGCAAACGTAAGCACCCTGATGTCCAATGAATATAACATCCGTGAACTGATACCCAATCATGACCTGATCATCGGAGCTGTGCTGATCCCGGGAGCAAAAGCACCTCATCTCATAACTCGGGATATGCTAAAAGACATGAAACCCGGAACGGTTTTGATCGATGTGGCAGTGGACCAGGGAGGGTGCATTGAAACATGTACCCCAACCACCCATGATAATCCGATTTACATAATTGATGATGTGATCCACTATTGTGTGGCAAATATGCCCGGGGCTGTGCCGTATACATCTACCGTTGCCCTGACCAATGCCACGCTTCCTTATGGGTTGCAGTTGGCAGACATGGGTTGGAAGAAAGCATGTAAATTCAATGCTGATCTGAAAGCCGGATTGAATATCGTACAGGGAAAGGTTGTTTATAAGGCTGTTGCCGATGCTTTTGATCTGGAATTCACGCCAGTTTCGGTGGTGTTGGGTTAAGGGATTTCAGTGCAGTACCTGTGTGCTGCTGCAGCACCTTTCTCTTCGTTAAGGGAGTCAGATATGTGATAATACGAACAGGCCTTTTTGTGATCGCCTGTAAGTCTGTAGTATTCGCCGAAATAAAAGTTTAGTTCCGGTGTGTCCGGATCGATGGAATATGTTTTGTTAAACATCTCAAATGCTTTTTCAGGCCTGTTGGTCTTTAGGAAATACATGCCTTTGTTGCGATAGGCCCACGGATTATCAGGATCGGTGATGATGCTGTTATTTATATCTTCCAGCGCCCCGTCCATATCCTTATTTAACATTTTTAGTAACCCCCGGTTATTTAAGCAATAGGCATTTCCGGGGTCCAGTTTCAGGGCTTTGGCGATGTAGTAGGATGCTTTCTCGAGACTGTCAAGATCGATGCTGATGAGGGCTTTAAGATTGTACCCTTCCACAATTCCGGCATTCACCTTTAATCCTTTATCCACATACCAGTCTGCCTGTCTTCGATCACCATTGTAGTAGAAGGCGGTGGCAAGATTGATGTATATTTCAGCATTTGTAGTGTCCAGTTCAAGGGCTTTTTGAAAGCTGGCAATGCTGTTTTTATAATTTTTCATATGAAAATAAACCAATCCTTTTAAAAAGTGAGTAACAGAGCTGTCGGGATAGATCTTTTCAAATTCCAGAAGATCCAGTAAAGCAGGTGTATAAGATCCTAAAGCGACGAACGTATTGGAACGGTGTATGTATGGATCAGGAAAGGTGCTGTCTGTTTTTATGGCTCCCGAAAAGTTTTTTATAGCATTTTCATAATCGCCCATCTCATAATAGGTGACTCCGAGATTGTTGTAGGCTTTCGTAAACGTGGAATCGATCTGTATGGCACCAGAGTAATAGCGTATGGCTTCCCGGTACATTTTTTCGTTTACGGCAAGGTTCCCCTTGTGCAATAATTGATTTTTTTTCAGATCACTTTTTCCACAGGAGATAAGCAAAAAAACTATGAAGAGTATCGATAAATGATGACGTTTCATATTTTTCGGATCAGGCAGATATCCTGATTCTTTTAAATAAAATTTACTTCCGACTCTAATTCGATGCCAAATTTCTTTAGTACTTCGGATTTAATCATGTCAGACACCTTAGCGACCTCTTCACCGGTAGCCTTACCCAGATTGATCACAACCAGGGCCTGTTTGTCATGAATGCCAACTTCTCCGAACTTTTTACCTTTAAGGCCGCATTGTTCGATCATCCAGCCCGATGGAATTTTTACATGATTGTCTTCCTGCGGGTATCCCGGCATATCCGGAAAGGTATTTTTCAGTTGCTGAAAAGTTTTTATATCCACAGCAGGATTTTTAAAGAAGCTGCCGGCATTTCCTAAAGTTGTGGTATCCGGCAGTTTGGAATTCCGGATGTTTATTACGGCATCAAACACATCCTGTATTGAAGGTTCATCAATATCCATCCGTTCCAATTCCTGTTTTATCCCTCCGTATTCAACATCAACGAAAGGTTCTTTAAACAGACGCAACACAACATTGGTAATGATGTACTGACCTTTCAGCGATTCTTTGAAAACCGACCTCCGGTATCCGAATCCGCAGTCTTCCTTTCTGAAATAGTGAGTTTTACCGGTTTTTATTTCTATGCATTCCAACGCTTCAAAAACATCCTGAAATTCAGCGCCGTAGGCACCAATGTTTTGAACAGGCGCAGCGCCAACCGTTCCAGGTATAAGTGCCATATTCTCAATGCCTCCGAAGTTGGCTTTTACACAACTGGCAACAAGATCATGCCACAAGACACCAGCTCCTGCCTTTACCCAGAAGAAATCCTGATTTTCTCTTACCACATGAATGCCCGGGATCATGATCCGCATGACAACGCCCGGATAATCTTTTGTAAACAGGATATTTGACCCTCCCCCCAGCACGAGTATTTCGTTTGATGAGGCGGTTTTTGTTTTTAAGAGTTTCTGTATCTGTGCTTTTGATCCAGCTTCTGTATAATACTCTGCAAAAGCGCTTATACCAAAAGTATTAAGAGCTTTTAGCGGATAATTTTCTTTAAAGAACATGTTAAATAGCTAATAATTCTAAAAACTCCTTTTCAGGTTTATGGTAGCTGAACCGGGAGTGGAAACATTTCCAGCCTCGTCGCGCAACTTGATAAAAATGGTTTTTTCGCCATCATCACCCGGGAGGATATAATTTTCGATACTGGTATTGAACGGTTGCCATGAGCTGCCTGCAAAATCAGGATCGTTGCTGATCATCATTTCACTGGCGTCAGAGGCTTTAATTTCTATCCGAACCTTTTTGTCCTTGCTATTCGTGAATTTCTCACCACCATCAATCAATATCCCGCCAAGTTGGGGAGGTGTTGTGTCCAGAAAAATAGTGGAACTTACAACTTCAGATTCGTTGCCTGCTTCATCCCTGAACTGAACGAAGAAATTTTTGGCTCCGTCCGATTCCGGAACGATTATTTCTTTGGTTTTCACAAATGGCTCCCAGGAGGCATCGCGGAAATGATCAAACGGACTAATGCGCATCTCATATGCATCGTTGGCATTTAGCCTGATCGTCACTTTTCTTTCGGGATTTTTCAGGTAGGTTTCCCTGTTGTTCAGAATGATGCTGCAATTGTCCGGAGGCGACAGATCCACGTTCATCGAATACTCAACGGCTTCGGATACGTTTCCTGCCCGGTCTCTGAATTTGGCGTATACTATAAGTTTATCCCCTTTGGGGTTGAAAACCCAATCTTCTTTAGTGGGCATGAAAGGTTCCCATTTGGCACCGGTAAAGCTGCTGTTATCACTGATCATCATTTCATGGGCATCAACAGCGTGTAATTGTATCAATCCGCTTCCCGATTTATCTGTATACCATTTTGCATTTTGGTTCACAGAAATTTTGCCTTCTGAAGGAGGAACACGGTCGAGCATAATTTTTTCGGTATGCTCCCTGGTGGTATTTCCGGCAAGATCCCTGAAAGCAAAATAAATTGTTTTCAGTTCATCTTCTCCGCTAAGGATCCAGTCTTTTGACTTGTTGAAAGGCTCCCAGACAGCTCCGGTAAGACTTGAGTCACGTAAAGAATTGTTGCTGATGATCATGAAATGTGCTCCTTCCACATCCATGGACAGATTGATTTTCTTTTGAGGGTCATTGCAATACTGATCACCGTCATTCAACAGAATTTTATTGATTGCCGGAGGGGTATAATCGGATTTGATCGATCCGGATATAACGGCTGATTCATTTCCGGCAACGTCTTTAAATTTAGCATATACCGTATGTGTCCCTTCCCCTTCTCCAAGGTTCCAGGGAACGGCCACTCTGAACGGAGACCATTCGACATCTTTAAATGATTCTTCATTGGAGATCATCATAAACTGAGCTCCCTCAGCTTTGAAGTTTAGTGAGACACGATTGTTTCGGTTGTTAACCCACTCACTGTTGTTATTAATGGTCATCTCAGCTTCAGCAGGTACCGTACGATCCAGAAAGATACCTGCAGTATATACTTTGGAGAAATTCCCTGCTTTGTCACGCAGACGCATAAATACCGTTTTCGGCCCGTCATCACTTACGTCGAGCTGATAATTTTCGATGGTGCTTTGTACGGGCAATAATTTCACATCGGTAAAATCGGGTTGATTGGTCAGCTGCATGCCGATCACATCCTCTTCATACTTCAGGTAAACCGTAACCTGCCCATTGGGGTTGTTGGTGTACCGGCTGCCTTTATTGAGCATGATATCTCCTTCAGGAGGTTTTGTGTCAAGTAGTATGGAGGCAGAAGTGGCTTCGGAAATATTTCCTGCTTCATCCCGGAATCGGGCATATACGATTTTCTTTCCGTCACCTATCGTGAGTGACCAATCAGTTCGTACGGGAATATATTTTTCCCACTTGACCTTACTTATCACCTCCGGATTATTGCTTATCTGGGTCTGAAATCCATCTGTAACATCAAAATGAAGGGAGACTTTTTCGCTGATGCTCCATTCGGCGCCATCCATAATGTTAAATGAATTGATCGTTGGAGGAGTCCGGTCAAGAAAAATTTCGCCTTTACTCATATCCGAGACATTGCCGGCTTCATCGATAAGTCGCACATAAACTGTTTTCAGGCCATCTTCTTTACTGTCCAATTGATAATTGATTAGTGAGGTTTGGAATTTGGTTTTTTCCGCACCTTTAAAATCAGGTTTATCACTGACGATCATACTCAATGATTGCGGATCTTCCCGGGCAACTATACTTACTTCGACGATTCCTTTAGGATGATTGGTATATTTATTTCCCTGGTCTATTGTTACGATAGCAGGTGATGGAGGTCTGGTTTTATAAATTATGCTGGCTTCTATTGGTGAGAGGGTTTTGTTTTTAGCCTCATCCATAAAATAGGCTTTAATAATTTTATTTCCCTGGATGGTATCAATCTCCCATGGTATTGTCATAAATCCCGTGTTGTCGGGCTCATAATCAAAGTTTTGTCCCTTCCCTCTGCTAATGATCCGAACCATTTTAGCGTCGTCAGAGGATACTTTTATCAGGATTTTTTTTGATTTGGTATATTTTGCCCCATCATTGATCAAAATCCTTCCCTTGTCCGGAGGAGAGGTATCCAGAATTATGGAGGCCTCTACCGGATGGCTCTCATTACGTGCCAGGTCAAGAAATTTGGCAAAAACGACTTTTTTCCCGTCTCCCGAACTAATATCGAGTATCCATTTGATGGCGGGTTTTACCGGTTCCCATTTCGAGTTGGAGAAGTCGACGCTATTGCTCAGCATAATTAACTGGGCGTCTTCTGCTTCAGGTGTTATTAAAACTCTTCCCAGGTTGTCATTTGTTTTTACCTCACCATTGTTGATAAATATTTTACAGTTTTCAGGAGGCTTGGTATCCAGTATTATTTCGGCACTTACCGTGGAGGAGATATTGCCTGCCTTATCTCTGAGCCGGGCATAAACTTTTTTAGTACCATCATTGCCTTTTAGTTCTATGGATATTTTTTTTGTTGAATACGGTTGCCATTCTACATCTGTCAGGTCGGGCGAAGTGTCAATTTGCATAAATTCGATCAGGGATGCATTGGTGTTCAGAGGTTTTACTTCTACTTCAACCACAGGATTGTTGGTATAGGGAGCACCTCCGTTGATACGGATGCCAACACTGTTTGTATACGAATGTGTGGAATGGGAGTATGAAGTTGTATTACCTTTCAGGGTCATGAAAGTGAAAAACATCATACCAATCAATAATAAGCTGACTTGTTTGATCATGATAGCAATTGTATTCTAGAGAAATACAGAAAATTAAATCGTTCGATAATGACTTATTAACAAATTTACAATATTTGAGATCAAATGAAAGATATTATGCATTTGTGATGCATAAGAATTACAAACACAATAATCTTTAGCCTTAATTATTATCAGGAAGATGTTTCTTTTTTTAATAAGAAAACGTTGTTTATCTGCAATGTTTCTTTAGCAGTTCCTGAGCAAAGACGGATCCCAGTTGAAAAGCTTTTTTCCAATCCTCACATGCCCCTTCCATATCTTTCAATTCCTGTTTCAGTAATCCCCGGTTTGTATAAGGTGCCGGAATGCCCGGATCCAGTTCGATACAATAGTCGAAGTCTTTCATAGCCTCATCGATCAGATCCAGTTCATAAAGGAATATGCCCCGGTTAAAAAAGATCTCGCCGTTTTCAGGTTCATTCAGTATGGCGAGGTCAAAATTCTTCATGGCTTCCTCATCCTCACCCATATCGGCGTATATTTCAGCTTTCTGCAGGAAATATCCGGGATATTCCGGGTTGAATTTGAAAACAGTCCGGAGGTCTTCAAGTGCTTTTTCATACTCTTCCAGTGCAAAATACCCCCTACTTCGCATAAAATAGCAGTCCGGATTGTCAGGAGTTAGTTCTATTGCTGTCTTGAAATCATTGAATGCTTCATCATTTTTTCCGGTTTCAATGGATGCCAATGCTCTGAAAAGATAATAATCAGACTCATCATTTTTCAGTTTTATTGCTTTGGAAAAGTCATTTATGGCCTTGTCAAAATATTCAAGGTAGAAATAAGATAATCCTCTGTTGTAATAAATGTAATCGAGCGTATTGTCGGTACGCAGGATTTTTGAGAAGTCTTTTAAAGCAAGGGTATATTCGTCGGTTTTAAGATACAGGCTTCCGCGCATGTTCAGAAGTTCTGTGTTGACAGAATCGTATGTCAGGGCATCGTTAAGATCCTGTAGCGCTTCATTGGGCAGGAAATTGTCGACATATATTTTGGCTCTTCCGAATAAGGCTTCCGGATTTTCTTCCTTGAGATTGATGGAATAATTAAAGTCCTTCAGTGCTCCTTCGGCATCCTCAAGTATGTACTTGACCACACCCCGTTGGTAATAATATTCGGGATCGAACGGATCATTGGTGATGGCATAGCTGAGGTAGTATTTGGCGCTGTCATAGTCTTCCGAATAGAAATGTACCATGGCCATGCCGTAGTATGGAGCATCGAAGTCGTCCAGGATAGACAATGATTTCTGGTAATCTGCGGAAGCAAGATTGTAGTTTTCCAGTTCGAGGAAGGCGTCACCTCTCGAAGTCAGGTAGTAGGGATTATCTTTATTAAA